>JALYNA010000024.1 GCA_030773455.1 Actinomycetota bacterium | reverse complement strand
TGCGACAGCCGCACCACCGCGTCGACGGCGGCCGGCACGTCGGCGGGCTCAGCGCCGCGGAAACCGGTCAGCAGCGGCCAGGCGCGCAGGCTGCGCAGCATCGCCCACGCCTCCTCCGGCGAGACCGGGGCCAGCGCCGAGGTGAGGTCGCGGTACAGCTCGGTAGTGACCCCGCCGAGGCCGACGGTGACCACGGGCGGGAACCCGTCGCGACCGGCGGTCACGGCAAGGATGAGCTCGGTGCCCGGCGGGACGAGCTCCTGCACCAGCACTCCCTCGACGCCGGGGACGTGGTGCTGCCGCGCTGCGTCGAGCAGCTCGGTGAAGACGGCGGCAGCCTCCTCGGGCCCGACGTCGACCCGCACCCCGCCGACCTCGCTCTTGTGCGCCAGGTCCGCGGCGGCCAGCTTGAGCACGCCGGGGCCGGCCAGCGCGGCCACCGCCTCGCGCGCCGCCTCCGCGGTGGTCACCAGCGTGGACGACGGCTGGGCGATGCCGATCGAGCGCAGCAGCGCCGCGCCGTCGACCACCGGGGCCTCCATCAGCGCGCGTACCTCGCCGGCCGGGACGCCGGGGACGGCGGGGAGCGGCGGCGGAGTGCCCCGGTGGCGCCGCGGGGCCAGCCGGGCGGCAACGCGGGCCAGGTCGCCCACCGAGCCGAACACCGGGACGCCGGCCTCGCGGAACACCCGGCGGCCCTCGACGGTCAGCTCCTGCCCGGCGATCCAGCCGACCAGCAGCGGGCAGGGCAGCTTAGCGGCGGTGGCGACGAGGTCCTCGGCCAGCCGGGCGCCGGCCTCCCCGACGACCATGGTCACCAGGACGGCGACGACGTCGACGGAGTCGTCCTCGGCGATGATCCGGCAGACGTCGCCGAAGGCCTGCGCGCCCCGGTTGAACAGCTGCGCGGTGACGTCGACCGGGTTGGCCAGCGCGCCGAACGGGGGGATCAGCGGGCGCAGCCGCGCCTGGGTCGCCGCCGACAGCTCGGGCAGCTGCAGGCCGACGTCCTCGCACTGGTCGGCGGCCAGGCTGCCGGCCCCGCCGGAGGTGGTGACGACGGCGACCCGCGGCCCCTCGGCCGGCCGGCCGGCGGCCAGCACCGCGGCGACCGCGAGCAGCTCGTCGATGTCGTTGACCAGCACCACGCCGTACTTTTCCGAGGTGAGCACGAAGGCGACGTCGTCGCCGAGCATCGAGCCGGTGTGGCTGGCGACCGCACGGCGGCCGGCGCTGGAGCGGCCCGAGCGCAGCACCACCAGGTGCTTGCCGGCCGCCTGCGCCCGCCGGGCGAGTTCGGCGTAGGCCGCGCCGTCGCCGGTGGCCTCGACGTAGAGCATCAGCACCCGCACCGTCGGGTCGGCCAGCAGGTGCAGCGACACCTCGGTGAGGTCCAGGTCGGCCTGGTTGCCGGTGCTGAACCACGCCGCCAGGCCCAGCCCCATGTCGGTGGCCAGGTCCAGCACCGAGCCGCCGACCGCGCCGCTCTGCCCGACGTAGGCCACACCGCTGTCGGAGGTCAGCGACCGGTCGGCGGCGGCGGTGAAGGTGGCCACCACGCCGGTGGGCGCGTAGAGGAAGCCCTGGCAGTTCGGCCCGACCACGCGGACACCGGTCTCCCGCGCCACCGCGGCCAGCCGCTGCTGCAGCGCCACCCCGTCCGGGCCGACCTCGGCGAACCCGGACGCGTACACGACCGCCGCGCGCGCGCCGACGGCGGCGGCCTGCCGGACGGCGTCCTCCACCCGCTCCGCGGCGACCAGCACCAGCACCAGGTCGACCGGGCCGGGGACGTCGGCCAGCGTCGGGTAGCAGCGCCGGCCGACCAGCTCCTCGTAGTTGGGGTTGACCGGGTAGATGCCGCCGGCGTAGCCGTGCTCGACCAGATAGCGCAGCGGCCGGGACATGAGGTTCTCCGGCCGCCCCGAGATGCCGAGCAGCGCGATCCCCCGCGGCCGCAGCAGCGCCTGCAGGCCGTCGTCCTGCGGGTGCGGCGTCGGCACGGTCATCGGGGGGAACGCCTCCTCGGGGGCACGACAGCGCGGCTGGACAGCAGCTAAGTTGACATCGACGTCAATGTCAATCACGAGGCCAGGAGGTGCCCGTGCCCCCACCCTCGGCACCGGCCGGGGCCGGCCCGGTCGCGCTGCCGACGACCGAGCGGGGCCGCCGGATGCGGGCCCGGCTGCTGGCCGCGGCCCGCGAGGTCTTCGAGCGCGACGGGTTCCTCGAGGCCCGGGTCACCGACATCTCCGCGGCCGCCGGCGTCGCGCACGGCAGCTTCTACACCTACTTCGGCTCCAAGACCGCCGTCTTCCGGGCGCTGATGGCCGAGACGATGGACGACCTGTACGCCTCGATGGGCACCGGCCGTGAACCGGACCCGACCGGCGGCACACCGGAGGAGCTCGCGGTGCGCCGCATCGACCGGGCCAACCGCCGGTTCGTCGCCATGTACCTGCAGAACACCGCGCTCATGGCGCTGTTCGAGCAGGCGACCACCTTCGACTCGGAGGTGCGGGCGCTGCGCCAGGCCGCCCGGGAGCGCAACGTCGGCCGGGTCCGGCACAGCATCGAGCAGCTGCAGCACGACGGCCTGGTCGCCCCCGACCTGGACGCGGAGTACAGCGCGCACGCGCTCGTCGCCATGGTCAACGGGCTGGTGCACTACTGGCTGGTGCTCGACGGCGACTTCGAGCAGGAGCGCCTGGTGACGACGCTGACCCGGCTGTGGGCCCAGGCGCTCGGCCTGGCCGTCCGCACCTGACGCTCGCCGGGCCCAGCGGCACCGCCTTCTCCTGCGGCCGCTCCACCCCTGCCCACCCATGCGGGGCAGCGGTAGAGCCAGCCGGAAGGGACATCCGCCCCATCTCTACCCCTGCCCACCATGCGGGGCAGGGGGAGAGCGAGCCGGGGAGGACCACCTGCCCCGGCGGCGCGGGAGCGGGTCGCCGCGCCGCTCAGCCGGCGACGATCCGGGTGGTCAGCGACCCGATGCCCTCGATGGTCACGGTCACCTCGTCGCCTACCTGCACCCGGCCCACGCCGGCCGGGGTGCCGGTGAGCACCACGTCGCCGGGCAGCAGGGTCATCGCCTGGCTGACCCACGAGACGCACTCCCCCACGTTCCGCAGCATGTCGGCGGTCGTGCCGTCCTGGCGCAGCTCGCCGTTGACGGTCGACCGGAGCGACAGCGCCGACGGGTCCAGCTCGGTCTCCACCCAGGGACCCATCGGGCAGGCGCCGTCGAACCCCTTGCCGCGGGTCCACTGCCCCGCGGACTTCTGAATGTCGCGCATGGTCAGGTCGTTGGCGACGGTGTATCCGAGCACCACGCCCGCGACGTCCCCGGCCGGGACGGCCTTGCAGCGCCGGCCGATGACGACGGCCAGCTCCCCCTCGTAGTGCAGGTCGGAGGTAAGCGCCGGGTACTCGACGTCAGCGTCCGGGCCGACGACCGCGGTGGAGGGCTTGAGGAACACGATCGGGATCTCGGGCACCTCGTTGCCGAGCTCCTTGGCGTGCTCGGCGTAGTTGCGCCCGAAGGCGACCACCTTGCTCGGGTCGACCGGGGCGAGCAGCCGCACCTGGGACAGCGGGGTCCGCTCCCCCGTCGTCCGGACGCCGTCGAACGGCTCGCCGTCCAGGCGGACGACGACGGCGTCCTCGCCGTCCCCCTCGACCAGGCCGTAGGACGCCGGGCCGCCGGCGGCGGGGGTGTACCGGGCGAGGCGCATCAGATGGCCCGGACCATGCCGCCGTCGACCAGGAAGTTCTGGCCGGTGACGTAGGTGTTGGCGCCCGAGGCGAGGAACGCCGCCACCTTGGCGAACTCCTCGGCGGTGCCGTAGCGGCCCAGCGGGATGCTCGCCTCGCTCTTCGCCCGGACCTGGTCCACCGGCTGGCCGGTGCGCTCGGCGGCGGCGGCGTCCAGCGAGGCGACGCGGTCGGTCGCGATTCGGCCCGGGCCGATCGTGTTGACCAGCACGCCGTCGGGGGCCACCTCGAGGGCGACGCTCTTGGCCAGCCCCAGCAGGCCCACCCGGAGGGTGTTGGACAGCAGCAGGTTGTCGATCGGCTGCTTGATCGACGAGGACGCGACGGTGACGATCCGGCCCCAGCGCTGCTCGCGCATGTGCGGCAGCACGCCGCGGAACAGCCGCACGGTGGAGAGCAGGTTCAGCTCGAAGGCCTGCTGCCACTTCGCGTCGTCGAGCGCGTCGAACCCGCCCGGCGGCGGCCCGCCGGAGTTGTTCACCAGGACGTCGACGCCGCCGAGCCGCTCCTGCGTCTCGCGCAGCAGCCGGTCGAGGTCGGCGCCGTCGGAGACGTCCGCCGGGCAGTGCTCGACCTGCGCGCCGGTGGCGTCGGCGATCTCCTGCGCGGTGCGGGCCAGCTGGTCGGCGCCGCGGCTGGAGATCATCACCCGTGCCCCCTCGGCGGCCAGCTGGGTGGCGGTGGCGCGGCCCAGGCCCTTGGAGGCGGCGGTGACCAGGGCGACCCGGCCGGTGAGTTCGAGGTCCATCGAGGTGTCCTCCGGGGGAATCGGTCGGGGGGCGCTCAGGCCACGGGGTTGGTGAGATCGCGGAAGCCGGTGATCTGCACACCGGCGGTGTCGCCGGAGCGGATGTGCACGGCACCCGGCGTGCCGGTGGAGATGACGTCGCCGGGCAGCAGCGTCATCACCCGGGAGTGGAAGGCCACCAGCCACCACGGCCGGAAGGTCATGTTGGCGACGACGTTGCGCCGGTGCACCTGCCCGTTGTGGATCGTGGCGACCTCCAGCGCGTCCACGTCGGCCACCTCGTCGACGGTGACCAGCTCGGGGCCGAAAGCGAAGAAGGTGTCGAAGCTCTTCGAGCGGGTGAGGTAGCGCGGGTTCTTCTCGAGGATGTCCTCGGCGGTCATGTCGACGATCGTGGTGAAGCCGGCGACCACCGAGGGGGCGTCGGCCTCGTCCACGTCCTTGCACTCGCGGCCGATCACCACGCCCAGTTCGCCCTCGGCGGTGGTGCGCTGGGACTGCGGCGGGATCCGGATCGAGTCGCCCGGGCCGATGATCGTGGTGTCAGGCTTGAGGAAGCTGGCCGGCTCGGTGGAGGGCGCCTTCTCGGACAGGTCGGCGGCGTGCTCGACGTAGTTCAGCCCGATGCCCCAGATCTTGCGCGGCCGGCGGTAGAGCGGCGCGTACACCAGCTGCTCCTGCGGCAGGGCCAGCTCGTCGAGCCGGCCGCCGTCCTGGCCGGCGACCCAGTCGCGCAGCTCCTCGACCCGGCCGGCCTCGAGCAGCTCCTGGACGGTGACCGGCCAGTCGGCGCTGAAGCGCTCGTTGAGGGCGGGCAGCGGCACCGCGCCGCCCGGGCGCACCAGCGCACCGGGCTCCGCGCCGTCCAGCCGCAGCGTCGTCAGTCGCACAGGGGTGTCCTCTCGCAGACGGCGCCCGGGGCCCCGCGGCGGCGCGGCCCCGGGGGGGTTAGAGGCCGACGGCCGCGATGAGGTCGTCGAGCTCGGCGAGGGTGAGCTCGTCGACCGGCGGGGCGGGAAAGCGGGCGTGCGGGGAGGCGATGGCGCCGCGCCGGGCGAAGACCTGCTTGCGGATGGTCACCCCGCCCACGCCGAGCTGTGCCTCGTAGCGGATCAGGGGCAGATAGCGGAAGAAGAACTCCTGCGCACCCGCCCGGTCGCCCGCGGTGAACCGCTCGTACGTGCCGACCAGCACCTGCGGGAAGCCGAAGCCGGTCATGATGCCGTCGGCGCCGCGGAGCAGCTCCTCGTAGAGGTACAGCCCGCCCAGGCCGCCGAAGATGCCCACCGGCTCCTTGGCCCGCTGCCGCACCGCGGTGATCTTGGGCAGGGTCGGCGTCTCCTCGAGCTTGAGGTAGCGGCAGCCCTCGATCTCGTCGAGCAGCCGGACGAGGAAGGGCGCCGGCATGACGACCCCGGTGTTGACCGGCTCGTCCTGCACCACGACAGGCACCGACACCGCGTCGGCGACCAGCCGGAAGTGCTCGAAGACCAGGTCCAGATTCCGGGTGTTGTCCGGCGGCGCGAGCATGACGGCCGCGGCTCCGGCGTCCTCCGCGCTGCGGGCGTAGTCCAGGGCCATCCGGGTGGCGCGCGCCGAGACACCGGCGACGACCGGCACCCGGCCGGCGGTTGCCTGCAGGTAGCGGCGCAGCACCCGCTCGCGCTCCTCGTCGAGCAGCCGGGCCGCCTCGCCCATGATCCCGAGGATGGTCAGCCCGTGCGCACCGGCGCCGAGGTAGTCCTCGACGAGGGTGTCGATGCTGCCCTCGTCCACCGAGCCGTCGTCGGTGAACGGGGTCAGTGTGATGGGCAGCACACCGGTCAGGGCGGTCACCGGGAACTACCCTGCGAACGGGGACGACGGCCTCGGGCCGGCGGCGCGACGGAGATCACCCGGTCACCGTAGCCGCAGGCCGGGCCCCCTCCGGGCCCCCTGTCCCCGCACGCGGGGGGCAGCCTCGAGAACGGAGCACGATGCCGGTCCAGCGATACGCGGTGGTCGGAGGCGGGATCATCGGCACGGCGGTGGCCCGGCGGCTGCTCGCCCAGCAGCCCGATGCGGTGGTGACCGTCCTGG
>JALYNA010000023.1 GCA_030773455.1 Actinomycetota bacterium | reverse complement strand
CGCCCTCGACGTGACCCCGCCGAAGAAGATCCTCCACCTCCGCCCGACCGACACCCCCGCCGCGGCAGACCAGCCCGCCGAGTCCTCGACCTGACCGGCCATCCAGGGCGCCCCCCCAACGCCTAGTGACACGACCCGTCACCGCGACGACGGGCATTCCCGCACGTCACCCCGCAGATCCACGTCACCAAGCCAGCCCACAACTGCGGAACCCGAGGCGGGGACGGGCCCGGAAATGCGACAAGCCCCCGTCCCGCGGGGGGAGGGGGCTCGTCGGGCAGCCGCGCGGGCGCGGCCGGAGGTCAGCTGGAGAGGTCGGCCAGCCGCTTGGCCATGCCCGACTTGCGGTTCGCAGCCTGGTTCTTGTGGATGACGCCCTTGCTGGCGGCCTTGTCCAGCACCTTGCTGGCCGTCTGCAGGGCGGTCGTCGCGGCGGCGGCGTCCCCGGAGTCAGCGGCGGTGCGGAAACGGCGGACGGCCGTCTTCAGGGCGGACTTGACGGCAACATTGCGCTGACGCGCCTTCTCGTTGGTCTTGATCCGCTTGAGCTGGGACTTGATGTTCGCCACGCGTGAGCCTCGGGTGTCTCTCGGGATGGAGTACTTCTGGACAGTGCGTCCGGACGGCGCGCGTCAGCGGACCGGTCTGCCAAGATACCAGCGTCGTCCGCCGGTCCCGAACCCGCAGGTACGCGCCGGGACCGACTGCGTGAGTGGACGACGCGGGAAGCCGTGGGACGATAGGCACACTGTGACGACTCCCGCCTCCACCGACCCGGCCCGCATCCGGAACTTCTGCATCATCGCCCACATCGACCACGGCAAGTCGACGCTGGCCGACCGGATGCTCGAGGTCACCGGGATCATCGAGGCGCGGCAGATGCGTGCCCAGTACCTGGACCGGATGGACATCGAGCGCGAGCGCGGCATCACCATCAAGGCGCAGAACGTGCGCCTGCCGTGGCGGGTCGGGGACGCCGACTACGTCCTCGACATGATCGACACCCCCGGCCACGTCGACTTCACCTACGAGGTGTCCCGGTCGCTGGCCGCCTGCGAGGGCGCGGTGCTGCTGGTCGACGCCGCCCAGGGGATCGAGGCACAGACGCTGGCCAACCTCTACCTGGCGCTGGAGAACGACCTCACGATCATCCCGGTCCTCAACAAGATCGACCTGCCGGCGGCGCAGCCGGAGAAGTACGCCGCGGAGATCGCGCACATCATCGGCTGCGACCCCTCCGACGTGCTGCGCGTCAGCGGCAAGACCGGCGAGGGCGTCCCCGCGCTGCTGGACGAGATCGTGGCGCAGATCCCGGCTCCGACCGGCGACGCCGACGGCCCCGCCCGGGCGATGATCTTCGACAGCGTCTACGACATCTACCGCGGCGTCATCACCTACGTGCGGGTCGTCGACGGGCGGATCTCCGCCCGCGAGCGGATCAAGATGATGTCCACCGGCGCCACCCACGAGCTGCTGGAGATCGGCGTCATCTCCCCGGAGCCCAAGCCGGTCGACGGCCTCGGCGTCGGCGAGGTCGGCTACTTCATCACCGGCGTGAAGGACGTCCGCCAGTCCCGCGTCGGCGACACCGTCACGCTGCAGCACAAGCCGGCCGCCGAGCCGATCGGCGGCTACAGCGACCCCAAGCCGATGGTCTACTCCGGCCTCTACCCGATCGACGGCAGCGAGTACCCACTGCTGCGCGAGGCGCTGGACAAGCTGCTGCTCAACGACGCCGCGCTGACCTACGAGCCGGAGACCTCCGCCGCGCTGGGGTTCGGCTTCCGCGTCGGCTTCCTCGGCCTGCTGCACCTGGAGATCGTCCGCGAGCGGCTGGAGCGCGAGGCCGGCATCAGCCTCATCTCCACCGCGCCCAACGTCGTCTACCGGGTGGTCATGGAGGACGGCACGGAGATCACCGTGACCAATCCGAGCGACTGGCCCGAGGGCAAGATCGACAAGGTCTACGAGCCGGTCGTCAACGCCACCATCATCGCGCCCAGCGACTACACCGGCGCCATCATGGAGCTCTGCCAGGGACGCCGCGGGCAGCTCGGCGGCATGGACTACCTGAGCGAGTCCCGGGTCGAGCTGCGCTACACGCTGCCCCTCGGCGAGATCATCTTCGACTTCTTCGACGCGCTGAAGTCACGCACCCGCGGCTACGCCAGCCTCGACTACTCCGAGGCCGGGGAACAGGAGTCCTCGCTGGTGAAGGTGGACATCCTGCTGCAGGGCGAGGCCGTCGACGCGTTCAGCGCGATCGTGCACAAGGACAAGGCCTACAGCTACGGCGTCATGATGGCCGGCAAGCTGCGCGAGCTCATCCCGCGGCAGCAGTTCGAGGTCCCCATCCAGGCCGCCGTCGGCTCCCGGGTCATCGCCCGCGAGACGGTCCGCGCCATCCGCAAGGACGTCCTCGCCAAGTGCTACGGCGGAGACATCACCCGGAAGCGCAAGCTGCTGGAGAAGCAGAAGGAGGGCAAGAAGCGGATGAAGATGGTCGGCCGCGTCGAGGTCCCCCAGGAGGCCTTCGTGGCCGCGCTCTCCACCAACGAGTCCACCGCCTCCTCCGCCAAGAAGTGACCGCGGGGCTGCTCACCGCCGTCTGCGTCTCCGGCTCCGACCTGCTGCCGCTGCCCGGCCGGCGGCCCGACCGCAGCGGCATCGACAAGCGGCCGGCCGCCGGGCGGGTCGCGGTCCACCCGCTCGGGCTGGACGGCGACGTGCAGGTCAACCGCAGGTACCACGGCGGCGAGGGGCAGGCGGTCTACGCCTACGCCCAGGAGGACGCCGACTGGTGGGCCGCCGAGCTGGACCGCGAGCTGCCGCCCGGCCGGTTCGGCGAGAACCTGCGGACGAGCGGCCTGGACCTCACCGGCGCGGTGCTCGGCGAGCGGTGGCGGGTCGGGACGGCGCTGTTCGAGGTGAGCGCCTGCCGCATCCCGTGCGCCAACTTCGAGCGCTTCTGGAGCGTGCCGCACCTGGTCAAGCGGTTCACCGCCCACGGGGCCAGCGGCGCCTACCTGCGGGTGCTCGAGACCGGCGACGTTGGCGCCGGCGACGCGATCGAGGTGGTCTCCCGGCCCCACCACGGGGTCACGGTCGGCCTGCTGTTCCGGGCGACGACGACCCAGAAGCGCCGCCTGCCGGAGATCGCCCCCGCTCTGGAACATCTCCCGCTCAAGGACCAGCCGAAGCTGGCAGCGAAGATCGCGGCGCGGGCCGGCGCTCCGGCCTGACCACGGCGCCCGGGCCGTCGTCAGGCCGGTGCGCGCGCCGGCTCACGGCAGCGTGAAGACGATCTTCCCCGCCGTCCGCCCCTCGAGCATCCGCGCGAAGCCCTCGCGCGCCTGTGCGAGCGGCAGCTCGACGTCGATGACCGGGCGGACGCCGGTGGTCGCACACATGCGCACCAGGGCCTCGAGCTCCTCGCGGGTGCCCATCGTGGAGCCGATGACCGACAGCTGGGTGAAGAAGACCCGGTTCAGCTCGGCGCCGGGGTTGAAGCCGGTGGTCGCGCCGGAGGTGACGATGACGCCGCCGGGCCGCAGCGACTTGACGCTGTGGCTCCAGGTCGCCTCGCCGACGGTCTCCATGACGCCGTCCACCCGCTCGGGCAGCCGCGCGCCGGTCTCGAACGCCTGGTCGGCGCCGAGGGCCAGCGCCCCCTGCCGCTTGTCCTCGCTGCGGCCGGTCACCCAGACCCGGAAGCCGGCCGCCTTGCCCAGCACGATCAGCGCGGTGGCGACGCCGCCGCTGGCACCCTGCACCAGCACGGTGTGCCCGGGCCGCAGCCCGGACTTCACGAAGAGCATCCGGTAGGCGGTCAGCCAGGCGGTGGGCAGGCACGCGGCCTCGGCGAAGGAGAGCTCGGCCGGCTTGGGCAGCACGTTGCGCCGGGGGACGGCGACCCGCTCGCCCATCGTGCCCTGGTACACCTCGGAGAACAGCGAGCGC
This sequence comes from Actinomycetota bacterium, assembly GCA_030773455.1. Classification (GTDB taxonomy): domain Bacteria; phylum Actinomycetota; class Actinomycetes; order Mycobacteriales; family Geodermatophilaceae; genus Geodermatophilus. Next base: position 7,231 of record JALYNA010000023.1, on the reverse strand, counting down.
TTCGGGTCGAGGGTCTCGTCGCCGGTCCAGTCGGGGCTGGAGACGACCCCGTGGACGACGACCTCGTTGCCGTCCTCGTCCAGCCCGGCCGCGTCGGTGCCCAGGATCATCGGCATCCGCTCCTGCGGCAGCCCGACGCCGCGCAAGCTGAACAGGTCGTGGTGGTTCAGCGAGACGGCCTTGACCTGCACCGTCGTCCAGCCGTCGGGCACCTCCGGCTCGGGGCGCTCATCCACCTCGAGGACGGAGAGCGGGTCCTTCGGGGCAGGCGTCGAGACGAAGGCAGCGAGCATGCCTCGGACGCTAATCGAGGCCGCCGCGCGCGGCGACGCGGGTCACCGCGCACGGCGGCGGGTCCTCACCTGCGGGGTGGGCAGGTGTTGTGGTCGTAGGCGAGCCGGGTGTCCTGGCCGTCGGCCGCGGTCAGGGTCTCCTCGATCCCCAGGCCGGGAACGCTGATCGTCAGCTTTCCGGACAGCTCGGCGGACCGCTCGAGGAAGCGCCCGACGCAGTGGTCGAGGTTGCCGTTGAGCGGTATCCGCGCCACCTCCCCGACCCCCTGCCAGGCCAGCTCGACCGACACGGTGCCGGTGACGTCGGGCATCGACACCGTCTGGTCGATCTCCGGATCAGGCTGGTAGACGCAGGTCACCGGCAGCCGCTTCCCCGTCAGGGTGGCCGACTTCAGGGACTCGAGGGAGGCCGTGAGGCCGGTCGTGAGTTCGCAGAGGTAGCCCGGCACGAAGACGCCGACGTGGGCGGCGGCCGCGCCATTCGCCGGCTGGGTGACGGTGGCGTGGGCCACCGGGTCACCGCCCTGAGCGATCAGCACCGTGGTGGCGTAGGACTCCGCCAGTTGGTCGGGCGGGGCCGCTGTGGCGGTTCAGGTCGCCGTCGTGCCGACCACCGCGCCCAGCGCCACCACGCCCAGGACGCGTCCGGCGGTTCTCGTCCTCATGCCGTCCCCCTCCGTGGCCGACCGCGGGATCTCCGGGCCGGCTGCGCGCAGGAGAGTGGCAGCCGCGGACGGGGAGCAGGAGGGGTTCGCCGCACGGCGGGGTACGCGCCGCGGCGTGTCCCCCCAACATGCCGGAGCGGGGGCGGGCCCGCGCCGAAGCCGCCGCGCATCCACGGCAGCCGCGCTGCAGCGCGGGTCCGGCGGACGTGCGGCGGCTGTCGTGCGCGGGGCTCCCGGCGGCGTCAGCGGAGGACGACCACGTACTCCTGCCGCGGGACGAACTCACCGATCACCGGCGCACCGGGCACCTCACCGCCCAGCAGCAGCCCGCCGGAGGTCTGCGCGTCGGCCAGCAGCAGCGCCTCGTCCTCGGAGACGGCCGACAGGTCGGTGTGCGGGCGCACCCAGTCGAGGTTGCGCCGCGTCCCGCCGGAGACGAAGCCGGCGGCCAGCGCCTCCCGCGCCCCGGACAGGTAGGGGACGGCGGCGGCGTCGACCACCGCGGTCACCCCGCTGGCCCGCGCCATCTTGTAGAGGTGCCCGAGCAGGCCGAAGCCGGTGACGTCGGTGCCCGCGCGGATCCCGGCGGCCACCGCGGCCCGGCCGGCGTCCCGGTTCAGCGTCGTCATGGCGGCGACCGCCTCGTCCGACACCTCCCCGGTCGCCTTCATCCGGTTGTTCAGCACGCCGACGCCCAGCGGCTTGGTCAGCGACAGCGGCGTCCCCGCGACCGCGGCGGAGTTGGTGATCAGGCGGTCGACGTCCACCACCCCCGTTACCGCCATGCCGTACTTGGGCTCGGGGTCGTCAATGGAGTGCCCCCCGCCGACGTGGCAGCCGGCCTCCTGCGCCGCCTCCAGCCCGCCCCGCAGCACCTCGGCGGCGAGCTCGGCCGGCAGCACGTCGCGCGGCCAGCCGAGCAGGTTCACCGCGACGACCGGCGTGCCGCCCATCGCGTAGACGTCGGAGAGCGCGTTGGTCGCCGCGATCCGGCCGAAGGTGTAGGCGTCGTCGACGACCGGGGTGAAGAAGTCGGTGGTCAGGACCAGACCCTGCCCGCCCGCGATCCGGACGACCGCCGCGTCGTCGCCGTCGTCCAGGCCGATGACCAGCTCCGCGGCCGGGTCGGCCGGGCCGGCCGCCGTCAACCCGGCCACCACGGCCTCGAGCTCGCCCGGCGGGATCTTGCAGGCGCAGCCGCCGCCGTGCGCGTATTGGGTGAGCCGGATGCGTGCGGTCAGGGCGCCCTGAGCGATGGTCACGCAGCAACCGTAAGCTCTCAGGTGGAGGCGTCAGGGCGCCTGGTGGCCCCCGCGGCCTCTAAAGCCGACGTGGCCGAGCACCTCGGTCAGGCGGGTTCGATTCCCGTCCGCCTCCGCCAGCTCGTCGTCCGGCCGGGGATGCGTCGTCCCCGGCCGGGCGCCTGGGGACGACGACGTCCGAGGAGGCACCGACGGTGGCACGCATCCCCCTGGTCTCGGGAGACGACCCCAACGCCGATCCCCGGGCCCGCGCCCTGCTGGCGGTGGTCCGGGAGAGCCGCGGACGCGAGGTGAACGTCTACCGCGGGATCGCCAACCACCCGGAGATCCTCGAGGCGGTGCTCAAGCTCGGGCAGGTCGCCTATTTCTCCAACAGCCTCGACCCGGTGCAGCGGGAGCTGGCGTACTACACCTCCGCCGTCACCAACGAGTGCTTCTACTAGACCCCGACCCACGTGGTGCTCGGTCGGAGCGCCGGTATCAGCGACGAGCAGATGGCTCACGTCCTCGACGACCCGCTGCCCGAGGGGCTCTTCACCCCGGACCAGGCGGCGATCGTCGTCTTCTGCCGGAAGTCCACCCTCATGCAGCCCATCGACGACGCCACGTGGGCGGCGCTGCGCGAGCACTTCACCACCCGGCAGGTCCTGGAGATCACCTTCACCTGCGGGCTGAACCAGATGATTAGCCGCTTCCACGCCGCCGTCCGCACCGACGTGGACGTCGAGACGATGGACCGCCTGGGCATCTCATGCCCGGTCCGGCTGCCGGCACCCCCGACCGGCGGCCCGGCCCCGGACTGACCTGCCCGGGCGGACAGTCGCGCACAACCGGGTAGTGGGCTACGGTCTCGACCAGGGGATGTGAGCTGACGCACATCTCTCCCGCGTCCAGGGAGGCCTCATGACCGCACCACCGGAACCGGTCGGCACCGTCCACGTCGTCGACCCCTCGCCCCTGAACTGGCTGTTCATCACCTGGAACACCATGGAGGAGCCGATCCGCATCGACGAGGCCGGGCGGGTCGTCTACTCGCTGGCCGAGTCCTCGGAGTGGCTCGACGACCGCACGCTGGAGCTCAAGCTGCGGCGCAACGTCCGGTTCCAGGACGGCGAGCACTTCACCGCGCACAACATCAAGCAGAACTTCGACGAGATGCAGCGCTGGGCCGCGCCGCACCCCCCGGGCACCTGGCTGAACTTCCCGGCCCCGCAGTCGACCGCCGTGGTCGTCGACGACCACACCCTGCGCTTCAACTTCCCGGGACCGGACGGCCTGGCGATCGGCAAGTTCCGCGGCTTCCACATCGCCAGCTCCGCCTTCTGGAACGGCAAGGACGCCCCCGGCTTCGGCTACAAGAAGTTCGGCTCCGGAGAGGGCCACTGGTAGGTGATTGACGAGCCGGGCCCGTGGGGCACCGGTCCGTTCACCCTGGTCCAGGGTGCTTCGTCGATCACCACCCGCAACGTCGTCATGAGCGCGGAGCCCTACCGCGCCTCGTGGCTCATCGAGAGCGAGCAGCGTGACCCGCAGGTCGTGCTGGAGGCCAACGTCGACCACTGGAACCGCGCCGCGCGCGGGCCGCGCATCGAGCGTGCCGTCTTCCGCAACGACGTCACCCCCGACGAGGCGTTGCGCCTGGTGTGCGACACCGAGGACGAGGTCGACATCCTCACCGAGGTCTCGCCGGCCGACGCCCAGCGCGTGCTGGACTCGGCGCACGCCCGGCTGGTCGTCTGCGACGCCAACCGCGTGCTCGTGGGCATCTTCAACCGGGACAGCGATGCACCGCTGCACGACATCCAGGTCCGCCGCGCCCTCAACATGGCCATCGACCGGCAGGCGATCGTCGACCAGGGGCTGAACGGCTACGCCTCCGTCATCCCCGCGCTCACCCCGCACTGGTGCAGCGGCTTCCCGGCCACGGCCACGCCCTATCCGCACGATCCCGCCGCTGCACGGGAGGCGCTCGCCCGGGCCGGGTGGCCGGCCCGCCGGCCGCTGCGCATGGCGGTCCCGCAACCCTTCGCCGGGATCGGCCACCTGCTGGCCGCGCAGGTGCGCTCGGCCCTCGACCTCATGGTCGAGGTCACCGTGGTGCCTGCGGACGCGCTGCTGGCCGGGTCGCGGGCACTGGTGGAGAAGAAGCTGCCGCTGCCCTGGGACGTGCTCGTGCACGCGTGGTTCGACCTGTCGTCGGAGGCGCCCCCGGCCGCGGTGCACCGGGAGTTCTTCGGGCTGGACGGCGCCTTCCGTGCCGGCCCGCCCGAAGAGGGCTTCGACGCGCTGTTCGACGAGATGAAGGTGCAGCTGGAGGGCGAGCGGTTGGTCGAGGTGGCCGAGCGCATCGACGCCTACGTCCACGACCAGGCGCTCGCGCTGTTCGTCTGTGCGCCGCAGGCGCTGTACGCGGTCAACGAGCACGTGACCTTCTCGCCGTACAAGACGACCTTCGAGCTCGCCGAGGTCACCGTCGACGAGGGGCACTGGTCGGTCACCGGAGGCGGGGCCGAGCTTGGCGACCGCGCCGTCGCCCGTCCGGCGACCGACAAGCCCGGCTTCGCCGGAGCCTCGGGGAACGCCTGCTGAGGCCGGGGGCGGGAGGCCCCGGCTCGTCCCGGGCCTCCCGCGCCTACGCTGCGCAGGCGATGAGCCCCCAGTTGAGCAACACCGACCCGCGGCGGCAGGTGCCGCGCACCGACACGCTGCTCGCCGACCCGCAGGTCGCCGCCGCCGCCGACCGGCTGGGCCGCGACCTGGTCAAGGCCGCCGTGCAGGACGTCCAGCAGCGCGTCCGGGCCGGCGCGCTCGCACCCGCCGACGCCGTGGCCGGCGTCCTGGCCGCCCTGCCGACGACGGCGAGCAGCCTGCGGCCGGTGCTCAACGCGACCGGGGTGCTGGTGCACACCAACCTGGGCCGCTCGCCGCTGTCCCCGGCCGCGGTCGAGGCGGTCGTCGCCGCCAGCGGCACCACCGACGTCGAGCTGGACCTGACCACCGGCCGGCGCGGGCCGCGGGGCGAGGCGGCGCTGGCCGCGCTGCTCGACGCCGTCCCGGCCGCCCAGGCGGCGCTCGTGGTGAACAACTGCGCCGCGGCGCTGGCCCTGGTGGCCACCGCGCTCGGCGGCGAGCTGGTTCTGGCGCGCGGTGAGCTGGTGGAGATCGGCGACGGCTTCCGCATCCCCGAGCTGCTGGAGGCCACCGGCGCGCGGCTGCGCGAGGTCGGGACGACGAACCGGGTCGCGCTCGAGGACTACCGGCGGGCGCTGGGCCCCGACACCGGCGCGGTGCTCAAGGTGCACCCGTCCAACTTCGTCGTCCGCGGCTTCACGCGGGCGGTGTCCGTGGCCGAGCTCGCCGCGGGGCTGGCCGGCAGCGGCGTCCCCCTGGTGTCCGACGTCGGCTCCGGTCTGCTGCGCCCGCACCCCGTCCTGCCCGACGAGCCGGACCTGCAGACCACCCTCGCCGACGGCGCCGACCTGGTGCTGGCCAGCGGCGACAAGCTGCTCGGCGGGCCGCAGGCGGGGCTGGTGCTCGGCCGGGCGGACCTGGTGCAGCGGCTGCGACGGCACCCGCTGTACCGGGCGTTCCGCGTGGACAAGACGACCCTCGCCGCGCTGGAGGCCACGCTGCGCGGGCCCCGGCCGCCGGTGCAGCAGATGCTTGCCGCCGACCTCGACGGCCTGCGCCGCCGCGCCGCGGAGCTCGCCGCCCGGCTGACGTCGGCCGGGCTCGACGCGGTCGCGGTGGACTCGCAGGCCCGCGTGGGCGGGGGAGGGGCGCCGGAGCAGCCGCTCCCCAGCGCTGCGGTCTCGCTGCCGGCGGCGTTCGCGGTGCCGTTGCGGGCCGGCACGCCCCCGGTGGTCGGGTACGTCGCGGGCGACCGCACCCTGCTCGACCTGCGCAGCCTGCCGCCGTCGGACGACGGGATGCTGGCCGCCGCGGTGCTGGAGGTGGCCCGCCGGTGGACGTGATCGCCACCGCGGGCCACGTGGACCACGGCAAGTCCACGCTGGTCCGCGCCCTCACCGGCATGGAGCCCGACCGGTGGGAGGAGGAGCGCCGCCGCGGGCTGACCATCGACCTCGGCTTCGCCTGGACCGCGCTGCCCTCCGGCCGGCGCCTGGCGGTCGTCGACGTGCCCGGCCACGAGCGCTTCGTCGGCAACATGCTCGCCGGCGTGGGCTCGGTGCCGGCCGCACTGGTCGTCGTCGCGGCGGACGACGGCTGGTCGGCGCAGACGGCCGAGCACGTCGCCGTCCTCGACGCCCTGGGCGTGCGGCACGCGCTGCTGGCGGTCACCAAGGCCGACCTCGCCGACCCCGCCCCGGTGCTCGCCGACGTGCGGGAGCGGCTGGCCGGGACCTCGCTGGGGCAGGTGCCCGGGGTGACGGTCAGCGCCGCCACCGGCGCCGGCGTGCCAGAGGTGACCCCGGCCCTGGAGGCGCTGCTCGCCGGGCTGCCCGCGCCGGACCGGGACGCGCCGGTGCGGCTGTGGATCGACCGCGCCTTCCCGGTCAAGGGTGCCGGCACCGTGGTCACCGGGACACTCGCCGCCGGCCGGGTCGCCACGGGGGACCGGCTGCAGCTCGGCGGCCGGGAGGTCGGCGTCCGCGGCGTGCACTCGCTGGGGCAGGCGGTCGAGCGGGCGGAGGCCACCGCGCGGGTGGCGCTGAACCTGCGCGGCACCGCGGTCGAGGAGCTCTCCCGCGGCGACGCCCTGCTCACCCCCGGGGCGTTCCGCTCGACCGCCGAGCTCGACGTGACACTCGCCCGCGAGTACGACGACCGGCTGCCCGCCGAGGTCGTCGTGCACGTCGGCTCGGCCGCGGTCGGCGCGCGGCTGCGCCCGCTGGAGGGGACGGCGGTGCGGCTGCGGCTGGGCACGCCGCTGCCGCTGCGGGTCGGTGACCGGCTGCTGCTGCGCGACCCCGGCGCCCGCCGGGTGCTCGGCGCCGACGTCCGGGACGTCGACCCGCCGGAGTTGCGTCGGCGCGGTGCAGCGCGCCGG
>JALYNA010000022.1 GCA_030773455.1 Actinomycetota bacterium | reverse complement strand
GCAGCGGGTGGTGGTTCATCGTGATCAGGCAGAACAGGTGGTCGTCGTACTCGGTGACGGTCTTGCCCGGCCAGTGCTTGTAGACCGCACCGACCTGGAACTCCTCGTAGTACCGGCCGAACTGCATCTGCTGACTCCCGGTGTCGAGCTGACCGCGGAGCACCGGAGGAGTCGTGGACGGGCACCCGCCACGCCCGGCGGGCCAGTTGACCGCCACGCGTCGGTGACCCACCTGGACGGGCGCCGATCCTACGATGCCCCGGTGTCGGATGCCCCGGTCTGTCCAGCTCGCCCGGCGCCGGGGCCGCAGGAGACCGTGCTGACGCTCTCCCGCACCGGCCGCTGGGTACGGCTGGCCGCCACCGCTGTCGTGCTCGCGCTGCTGTTCGGCGGGACCGTCCGGGGGGACGACTCGTGGTTCCCGGTCGGCCCGCTCAGCATGTACTCGGGGCGGGCCGATCCCGACGGGCAGGTGAACTCCACGCTCGTCGTCGGTTTGACGGCCGCGGGCGAGGAGGTGCGGCTCTCGGGCGGGGCGGTGGGCCTGCGCCGTGCCGAGTTCGAGGGCCAACTGCCGCGCCTCAAGGAGCAGCCCGAACTGCTGGCCCTGCTCGTGGAGTCCTACGCCGCGCAGCACCCCGGCGCCGAGCCCTTGGTCCGGGTCCAGGTGGTGCAACGCCGCACGCAACTGGTTGACGGCGAACCGACCGGAGCCACGGACACGGTGCTCGTCGACCACGACCTGGGAGGAACCCCGTGAGCGATGTCGCCGGCACCCGGCCGGCCGAGCGCCCGCTCGCCCGGGCCGAGGCGCCGGGGCAACCAGGGCGCCGGATGCCGTGGCCGACCCCCGTGCCGCTGGCCCGGGTCGCCGTGTTCCGCACCATCGCGTACCTGTTCATCCCGTCGACGTCTTCCTCACCACCGCGTGGGTGCGCGCGCACGCCGCCGTTCCGACCGAGTACTACCAGCCGTTGCTGATCGGCCAGATCCTGCCGCTGCCCACGCCCACGCCCACCGTCGTCCACGTCGTCCAGTGGGCGCTGGTGCTGACCGCCCTCGCGGCGGCCACCGGCCGGGCACCGCGCCTGCTCGGGACCGCGGTCTTCCTCCTGTACTTCCAGTGGATGGTCATCGCAATGAGCTACGGGAAGGTGGACCACGACCGGTTCGCCTTCCTCGTCGCCCTCGCGGTGCTCCCCACGGTCGGCCGCGCGCGATGGCGCGACCGGCGCCTCGCCGAATCCGCCGGATGGGCGATGGCCGCGGTGTTCCTCGCCGTCACGCTTACCTACTTCCTGGCCGCCTGGGCGAAGGTGCGCTTCGGAGGCTGGGACTGGGTCACGGGCTCGACACTGACCTGGGCCGTTCTGCGGCGCGGCACGGACCTGGCCACCTGGACCCTGGAGGTCCCCGCCCTGCTCACCGCGGCGCAGTGGGCGATGGTGATCCTCGAGCTCGCCGCGCCGCTGATGCTGCTCGTGCGCTCCGACCGTGCCCGGGTGGCGCTGGTGGTGTTCCTCCTCGGCTTCCACCTGATGGTGTTAGCCGGGGTGCGGATCATCTTCCTGCCGCACTGCGTCGCGATCCTGTCGATTCTGCCGTGGGAGCGGCTGCCCGACGTCACCGGCCGGCTGCGTTCGCGCGCCGGCGGCCGGCGCCCGGCCGGAGTCGTCCCGGCCGGGGCCGCACCACCGGGCTGAGCCGGCGCCGGGACGGCGTCAGATCAGCGCACCGATGCGGGCAGCCATGTCCGCCTCGTGCTGCTGGTAGGACGCCGCCACGCTGCTGAGCAGGCCGCCCATCCCGGTGAGGGCGTCGCTGACGCCCTGGGCGCTGAGCCGCCACTGTTCGTACAGCTCGGTGAACCGGGCCGCGGCCTGGCTGTCGGTCCACCCCTCGAGCACCGAGGCATCGACGCTGCTGGACAGGGTGGTGTGCCGGGCGGTGGTGTCGGCGGCCTCTGCGCGGCACTGGCCGGCCAGCGACTCCAGGGTGGCGATCTCGACCTTCACGTGTCCTCCTCGTGGTCCGGGTGCCTCCCGGTCGGGGCGGAACGGTAGGGGTGGGTCGCCGGCTCCGGTCCTCGTCGTCCACAAGCCCCGCCCTGAGTCCACAGATCCGGGCGCGGTGCTCCGGTGGGCATCCGGCGCGGCCAGGGTCGCGGCGTGCCTCCCCGCTCCTCCGCCACCCGGTGCTGGACCCTCGCCACGCCCGCCGGCGCGCTCGACGTGTCGGTCTCCGCCCGCGACGACGACCGGCTCGACGCGGTCCTGCCGTCGCTGGCCGCCGCCCTGGGCCTGCCGTCCGCGGAACTCTGGTCCGGCAGCACCCGGCTGGACGACGACCTGCCGCTGACCGACTCGGCGCTGGTGCACGGCGCGCTGCTCGGCCTCGGCCGGCCCGGCCCTCGTCCGGGCGCTGCTCCCCGGTCGAGCGCCCTTGAGTTGCACGTCGTCGGCGGCCCGGACGCCGGGACGACCCTGTCGCTGGACCGCGGCCGGCACGTCGTCGGCCGCGGCGGCGAGGCCGCCGTCCGGCTGACCGATCCCGACGTCTCCCGCCGGCACGTGCTCGTAGAGGTCGGCACCGGTGAACTCACCGTCCGCGACCTCGGCTCCCGGAACGGCAGCGAGCTGGACGGCACACCCCTCGACGACGACCCGCGGCCCTGGCCTGCGGGCGCACCGCTCCGGGTGGGATCCAGCACGCTGCGGGCGACCGGCCCGGGCAGCGCCCGCGCCGCCCTGCGCCCCGGGGACGGCGGGCGGCTGCGTCTGCGGCCGCACCCGCGCCTGCACCCGCCCCGCGAGGACGTCGCGGTGCTGTTCCCGGCCGCGCCCGAGTCTGCACCGCCCCGGCGGCTGGCGTGGGTGGCCGTGGCGCTGCCGGCGGTGGGCGGCGTGGCTCTCGCCTGGGCACTCGACGCGCCGCACTTCCTCTTCTTCGCCCTGCTGAGCCCCGTGGTCGCCGTCGGCACCTGGCTGTCCGACCGGTGGTCGGGCCGGCGCACCACGCGGCGCGCCCGGGCCACCTACGCCGCCGAGCTCGCCGAGGCAGGGGACCGGCTGGCGGCCGCCCTCCGCGGCGACGAACGTGCCGCTGAGGCGGCGCACCCGGACCTGGCCGCTCTCGCCACGGCGGCGCGCCGGCCGTCCACCGACCTGTGGCTGCGACGCCGGGCGGACCCCGACGTGCTCGCCGTGCGGATCGGCACGGGGCCCGGCGAGTCCCGGGTCGTCCGGGTCGCATCCGACGGCTCCCGGAGCCGCGAAGCCTCCGACCGGCTGCCCGTCGTCGTCGAGCTGACCGCCACCGGCGGGCTCGGCGTCGCCGGTCCGCGCGCGCCGGCCGTGGGCGTGCTCACTGCCGTCCTCGGTCAGCTGGCGGCGCTGCACGCGCCCGGCGAGGTGAAGCTGGCGCTGCTCACCACAGCGGACCGGCTGTCCGACTGGGCATGGCTGCGGTGGCTACCGCACCTCGCCGCCGACGCGGTGCACCTCCGCTCCGCTCCGTCGGCCGACGACTCCGACGAGGCGGCGCTGCGGTGGCTCACCACGCTGCTGTCCCGGCGGGCCGGCGGCGAGGACGGGGCACCCGGTTGGGTCGTCGTGCTGGTGGACCGGCCGGTCGGCCCCCGACTGCTCGCCGCACTGCGCCGGGCGCGCTCCGCCGGCGTCGTCCCCCTCGGCTGCGGGTCCTCGGCGGCCGACCTCCTCGGGCTCGGGGACGCCTTACTGCAGCTCGGCGGCGAGACCGGCGAGCGGGGAGCCCTCCTCCAGGCCGGTGCGGGGGAGCGGCCGGTCGCGGCCGTCGACCGCCTGCCGCACCGGGTGGCCGCACAGCTGGCGCGCGACCTGGCCGCCCTGGCGCCGGCCACCTCGGACTCCGCGCTCCCCCGGCAGGTCCGGCTGCTCGAGCTCCGGGCCGCCGGGGTGGACCCCGCACCCCACGGCGAGCCCTCCCGCGGATGGTCTCGGTCCCGGGACTCACTGCTCGCGACGCTGGGCCGCACGGCGGCCGGGGACCTGTCGGTCGACCTGTGCCGGCACGGGCCGCACGCCCTCGTGGCCGGGACCACGGGCTCCGGCAAGTCCGAGCTGCTGCAGACGCTCATCGCAGGCCTGGCCCTCGCCCACCCACCGGACCGGTGCTCGTTCCTGCTCGTGGACTACAAGGGCGGCGCGGCGTTCGCGGAGGCGGCCGCGCTGCCGCACACCGTCGGCCTGCTGACCGACCTCGACGGCGCGACCACCGCCCGGGCCCTCCGATCGCTCGCCGCCGAGCTCACCCGCCGCGAGGCCCTCCTCGCCGCCCATGGCGCGCCGGACCTGACCGCCCTGCCCGACGCGGTGGAGCTGGCGCGTCTGGTGATCGTCGTCGACGAGTTCGCGGGGCTGGCCAAGGAGCTGCCCGCCTTCCTGTCCGGGCTCGTCGGGATCGCCCAGCGCGGCCGCTCGCTGGGTGTGCACCTGGTGCTGGCCACCCAGCGGCCCGGGGGTGTCATCTCCCCCGAGATTCGGGCCAACTGCACGCTGCGCGTGTGCCTGCGGACCACCGACGAGGCGGAGTCCCGCGACGTGCTGGGTTCCCCGCAGGCCGCCGTCCTGCCGGTCGACACCCCGGGGCGCGGCTACCTGCGAACGGGCGGGGGCGCGCCGGTGCTCTTCCAGGCGGCCCGAGTCAGCGGCGGACCCGAGGACCTGCGGGACAGCGGGCCGCGGGTGACTGCCTGGCGCTGGCCGGCACCCGCTGCTGCCCCGGCGGAGAAGGTGCCGGCCGGGCACAGCGACCTGGCCCGGCTCACCGCGGCACTCGTACGCCGAGCCGCCGGGTCGGGGCTGCCACGGCCGCACCGGCCGTGGTGTCCGGTCCTCCCCGACCGGCTGCCCGCCGAGGAGCTGGAGCGCCTCGCGGGGACCGGCCCGACCGACCGGCTGCGACTGGGACTGCTGGATCGTCCGGACACCCAGACGCAGGAGCTGCTCGAGCTGGACCTGACGCGTGCCGGCGGCTGGCTGACGGTCGGCGGCCCCCGCAGCGGCCGGACGACGTTCCTGGGGGCGGCGCTGGCCGAGGCGGTCACCGCGCTGTCCCCCGACCGGCTGCACTTGCACGTCCTCGACCACGGTGGCGGTCGGCTGGCCGCTGCGGTGCTGGGCCTGCCGCACACCGGCACCGCGGTCGGCGGGGACGACGCGTTGCGGACCGTGCGGCTGCTGGACCGGCTGGCGCAGGAAGTGGCCGCCCGTCGCGCCACCCCATCGGCGGACACCCCACCGCACCTGCTGCTGCTCGTCGACGGCGTGGAGTCGGTCATGACGCAGCTGGACGAGTCCGACCCGGGGCGCGGGTCGGCGGCGTTGCTGCGCCTGGTCCGGGACGGTGGAGCGGCCGGGCTGACGTGCCTGCTCACCGCCGACCGGGCGGTACCGGGAGGGCGGCTGGCCAACGCCGTCGGCACCCGGCTGGTCCTGCCGTTGCCCGACCGGGCCGACTACGCCATGGCCGGCATCCCGGTCCGCGACGTGCCGGGGCACCGGCCACCCGGGCGCGCCCTGCTGGGCGAGGAGGCCCGGGAGTGCCAGCTCGCCCTGCCCCGCCCCCTGCCCACGACCTGGCCGGACCGCGCCCCTGGCCACAACCGGCCGCTGTCGGTCCCTGAACTGCCGGGCGCCGCGGTGCTGCCGCTGCCGCAGCCGACCGGCTCCGATCACCCGCTGCGGCTGCCGATCGGTCCGGGCGGCGACGACGGCGGCGTGCTCACCGTCGACCTGGCACGCACCGGCGGGCTGCTCGTCGTCGGCCCACCCGGCAGCGGCCGGACGACGGCGCTGGAGTCCTGTGCCCGTCACCTCGCCGCGGCAGGCGTCGCGGTCCTGCAGGTGGTCCCCGGCTCGCGGCAGGCCTATGCGACCACGGGTCTGGGACTGCTCCTGGACGCCACGGACGTCCCCGGCTGGCAGGAGTGGCTCGCCGGTCTGAACGGCGTCCCGGGCGCGGTGGTCGTCGACGACTCCGCCGTGCTGGCCGACTCCGCGGTGCTCGGCGCGCTGACCGCGGTCGAGGCCGTGCCCGGCG
>JALYNA010000021.1 GCA_030773455.1 Actinomycetota bacterium | reverse complement strand
TCATGGGCACCGAGGTCGAGTACGGCATCTCGGTGCCCGGGCAGCCGACGGCGAACCCGACGACGCTGTCCAGCCAGGTGGTCAACGCGTGGGCGGTGGCCGAGGCGCCGACGCCGCGCCGGCCGCGGTGGGACTTCGAGGAGGAGTCCCCGCTGCGCGACGCCCGTGGCTTCGACCTGTCCCCGGCCCAGGCGCTGGACCACAACGACCTCGAGGACGACTCGGGGATGGCCAACGTCATCCTCACCAACGGCGCCCGCCTCTACGTCGACCACGCGCACCCGGAGTACTCCACACCGGAGGTCACCAACCCGCGGGACGTCGTCCTGTGGGACAAGGCGGGGGAGCAGGTGATGGCCGAGGCGTCCCGTCGGGCCGCGCGCATCCCGGGGGCCAGTGCGATCCAGCTGTACAAGAACAACACCGACGGCAAGGGCGCGTCCTACGGCGCGCACGAGAACTACCTGATGGACCGGCGGACGCCGTTCCTCGACATCATCCGCGGGCTCATCCCGTTCTTCGTGACCCGCCAGGTCGTGGCCGGCGCCGGGCGCGTCGGCATCGGCACCGAGAGCCGTACGCACGGCTTCCAGCTGTCCCAGCGCGCGGACTTCTTCGAGGTCGAGGTGGGGCTGGAGACGACGCTCAAGCGGCCGATCATCAACACCCGCGACGAGCCGCACGCCGACGCCGACAAGTACCGCCGCCTGCACGTGATCATCGGCGACGCCAACCTCGCCGAGATCTCCACCTACCTCAAGGTCGGGACGGCGGCTCTCGTGCTGGACATGATCGAGGCGCGCAGCCTGACCCGCGACCTGTCCCTCGAGGAGCCGGTGGCGGAGCTGCAGGCGATCAGCCACGACCCGTCGCTGAGCCACCGGGTGCGGCTGCGCGACGGGCGCCGGATGACGGCGCTGGAGGTCCAGCAGGCCTACCTGGAGATGGCCCAGCGGCACGTCGACCGGCGTGGGGAGGACGACGGGCAGTCCGCCGACGTGCTGCGCCGGTGGGCCGAGGTGCTCGAGGACCTCGCGATCGACCCGATGCGCTGCGCGGACCGGCTGGACTGGCCGGCGAAGCTGCGGCTGCTGGAGGGCTACCGCTCCCGGGACGGCCTGGCGTGGGGCGACTCCCGGCTGCAGCTGGTCGACCTGCAGTACTCCGACGTCCGGCCGGAGAAGGGGCTGTACCACCGGCTGGTGTCGCGTGGCTCGATGCAGCGGCTGCTCACCGACGACGAGGTGGCGCAGGCGATGGTGCGCCCGCCGGCGGACACCCGGGCGTTCTTCCGCGGCGAGTGCCTGCGCCGCTATCCAGCCCAGGTGGCCGCGGCGTCGTGGGACTCGGTGGTCTTCGACCTCGGCCGCGAGAACCTCGTGCGCATCCCGACCATGGAGCCGCTGCGCGGCACCCAAGACCACGTGGGGGCGCTGTTCGAGTCGACGTCCTCGGCGCAGGAGCTGGTCGACACCATCACCGGCGGCTGACCCCCCGGTCGGTCGACCGCCGAACGTCGCACCCCGCGGGTAACTTCGGCACCAGGCACCAGCCACGACCTGCATCTGGAGGAACCCATGGCCACGAGGGACAGCGGCGGTCAGCAGCGCTCGACGCGCAGCCGGGAGGAGACCGAGGAGGTCGAGGCGTCTGTCGACGCCGAGGTCGCCGAGCGGCACAAGGAGGTCACCGAGGACCTCGACTCCATTCTCGACGAGATCGACGAGGTGCTAGAGGAGAATTCTGAGGAGTTCGTGCGTAGTTACGTACAAAAAGGGGGCCAGTGACCAAGATCATCTTTGCTGGATGAGCTTGTTCCGTGGACACCAAGTTCTGCCGGGACTGTGGAGCGCACAGGCCGGTGTCGGAGTTCAGCAAGAACAAGCGGTCGCGTGATGGTCTGGCGTTCTACTGCCGGGAACACCTGGCGGAGCGTTCAGCGCGAAGCCGGGATGCGAGGCGGACACGTCCCCGGCGGTACAGGACAGCGCCTGCCGGTCTGATCATGCCGGAAGGTCACAAGTGGTGTCCCGACTGCAACGAGGTCCGTCCTCTGACGGACTTTCCCCGTACACGTGCCGCCGCGAGTGGACGCGGAACCTACTGCCTTCGCTGTCACAACGTCCGGGGCAAACGAAGTCGCGAAGCCGTGGGTGGCAGCCGGACGTACCACCTCTCCCGTCGATATGGGATCACGGCTGAGGAGGCGGACCTCATGCTGGAGGCTCAGGGCGGCCTGGCGCCATCTGTCGCGACGCGCCCGCGGGACACGTCGACCACGATCACGAGACGGGGCGCGTCCGAGATCTGCTCTGCTTCAACTGCAACGGCGGCCTGGGTCAGTTCAAGGACGACCCCGATGTCCTCCGTGCCGCGGCCGAGTACGTCGAGCGGCACCGGCACGAGCCGCGTCGCCGCCGTCCGCGGCCACTGCCCCGTCGGCGGCGGGAGGTGACCAGCCGGCTCGCCAGGCCGCCGGTAGGGTCGCAGGCGCACCGGCCGTGGGTCCCGCGGGCCGGTCTGTGCAGTCGTGGCCGGGCAATCCTGGCGGCGAGAGAGGCGGATGGGTGAGCGAGTCGTCAGCTGGCCGGCGCGGGTTCCCGCCCGCCTACCTGGACCGGGTGGGTTCCTCGTTCACCGACTTCCTCGCGGCGGCCGCGCCCGACCTGCTGCCGGCCCGCCGTCCGGTGCCGCAGCTGCCGGTCGGGAACATCACGCCGCACGGCACCACGATCGTCTCGGTCACCTACGGCGGCGGCGTGCTCATGGGCGGCGATCGGCGGGCGACCATGGGCAACCTGATCTCCAGCCGCGACATCGAGAAGGTGTACCCGGCCGACGCCTGGTCGGTCATCGGCATCGCCGGCGCGGCCGGCATCGCCATCGAGATGGTGAAGCTCTACCAGGTCGAGCTCGAGCACTACGAGAAGATCGAGGGCCTCACGCTTTCCCTCGACGGCAAGGCCAACCGGCTGGCCCAGATGATCCGCGGCAACCTGGGAGCCGCGCTGCAGGGGCTGGCCGTCGTCCCGCTGTTCGCCGGCTTCGACCTCGACGCCGCGCCGGGGGTCACCCCCGGGCGGATCTTCAGCTACGACGTCACCGGCGGGAACTACGAGGAGCGCGGCTACGCCGCCGTCGGCTCCGGCTCGCTGTTCGCCCGTAACTCGCTCAAGAAGACCTGGCGGCCGAACCTGGACGGCGACGCCGCCACGCGCAGCCTCGTCGAGGCGCTCTACGACGCCGCCGACGATGACTCCGCGACCGGTGGCCCCGACCCGGTGCGCCGGCTGTACCCGATCGTCTACCGGGTGGACGCCGAGGGTGCGGCCCGGCTCCCCGACGACGAGGTCGCCGCCGTCGCCGCCGGCATCATCGACGAGCGGTCCGCCGCGGACGGGCAGGGCTGACGCCATGACGATGCCGTACTACGCCTCGCCCGAGCAGCTGATGCGGGACCGCTCGGAGTACGCCCGCAAGGGCATCTCCCGCGGCCGCAGCGTCGCCGTCGTCACCTACGCCGACGGCGTGCTCTTCATCGCCGAGAACCCCAGCTCCTCGCTGCACAAGGTGGGCGAGCTCTACGACCGGATCGGCTTCGCGGCCGTCGGCCGCTACAGCGAGTTCGAGAGCCTCCGGGTGGCCGGCGTGCGGCTGGCCGACGTCCGCGGCTACAGCTACAACCGTCGCGACGTCACCGGCCGGGTGATCGCCAACGCCTACGCGCAGACCCTCGGCGAGATCTTCACCCAGCAGACCAAGCCCTACGAGGTCGAGCTCTGCGTCGCCGAGGTCGGCGACACCCCGGAGAGCGACCAGCTGTACCGGCTGACCTTCGACGGCTCGGTCGTCGACGAGCCGGACTTCATCGTCATGGGCGGCCAGGCCGAGGCGGTCAGCGCCAACCTGCGCGAGCACTTCCTCCCCGGGATGGGGCTGGCCGAGGCGCTGCAGGTCGGGGTCCAGGCGTTGTCGGTGGTCAGCCCGGCCACCGCCGGCAACGGCGGCCCCGGGCTGCTGTCGGGGGAGCAGCTGGAGGTCGCCGTCCTCGACCGGCGGCGGCCCAAGCGGGCCTTCCGGCGGATCGTCGGTGCCGCGTTGCAGCCGCTGCTCGAGCGGCAGGAGGACGGCGGAGCGGTCGGCGGCGAGGAGCCGCACACCGCCGCGCACTCCCCGAGCGTGCCGCAGCCGGGGACCCCGCCGGGCCTGGGTGATCCGGCCGCGCCGGACACCGGCGGCACCGCGGGCAGCGGGGGACCGGCGCCCACGAGCTGACCCGGGTTGCCGGCAGGGAGCCGCCGGGTGCACTCCGCCCGCCTGGATCCTGATGGCCGAGGGCCCCCGTGCGGTGCCCGGCGTGCGCGCCAGCCACCCTCTGTCGCCATCGGCGCCTAGGCTCGGTGCGTGGAACGACGGATCTTCGGCATCGAGACCGAGTACGGCGTGACGTGCACCTTCCGGGGTCAGCGTCGGCTGTCCCCCGACGAGGTGGCCCGGTACCTGTTCCGCCGCGTGGTGTCGTGGGGGCGCAGCTCCAACGTCTTCCTGCGCAACGGCTCGCGCCTCTACCTCGACGTGGGCAGCCACCCCGAGTACGCGACCGCCGAGTGCGACGACCTCGCCGAGCTCGTCGTCCACGACAAGGCCGGGGAGCGGATCCTCGAGGGCCTGCTGGTCGACGCCGAGCAGCGCCTGGCCGAGGAGGGCGTCACCGGCGACATCTACCTGTTCAAGAACAACACCGACTCCGCCGGCAACAGCTACGGCTGCCACGAGAACTACCTCGTCGGCCGGCACGGGGAGTTCAGCCGGCTGGCCGACGTGCTCATCCCGTTCCTGGTCAGCCGGCAGATCGTCGTCGGCGCGGGCAAGGTGCTGCAGACCCCGCGCGGGGCGATCTACTGCGTCAGCCAGCGCGCCGAGCACATCTGGGAGGGCGTGTCGTCGGCGACCACCCGCTCGCGGCCGATCATCAACACCCGCGACGAGCCGCACGCCGACGCCGAGCGCTACCGGCGGCTGCACGTCATCGTCGGCGACTCGAACATGAACGAGACGACGACGCTGCTCAAGGTCGCCGTCACCGACCTGGTGCTGCGGATGATCGAGGCCGGCGTCCCGATCCGGGACATGACGCTGGAGAACCCGATCCGCGCCATCCGCGAGATCAGCCACGACATGACCGGACGGCGCAAGGTGCGCCTGGCCAACGGCAAGGAGATGTCGGCGCTGGAGATCCAGTCCGAGTACCACTCCCGCGCCGCGGAGTTCGTCGACCGCGAAGGCTTCGGCCCGGTGCACCGGCAGATGCTCGAACTGTGGGGGCGGGTGCTCAAGGCCGTCGACACCGGCGACCTCTCGCTCATCGACCGGGAGATCGACTGGGCCACCAAGTACCAGCTCATCGAGCGCTACCGGGCCAAGCGGGACCTGCCGATGAGCTCCCCGCGGGTCGCCCAGATGGACCTCGCCTACCACGACATCAGCCGCACGCGCGGGCTGTACTACCTGCTCGAGCGGAACAACCAGGTCGACCGGGTGGCCCACGAGCCGCGGGTGTTCGAGGCCAAGAACGTGCCCCCGCAGACGACCCGGGCGCGGCTGCGCGGGGAGTTCATCCGCCGGGCGCAGGAGAAGCGCCGCGACTTCACCGTCGACTGGGTGCACCTCAAGCTCAACGACCAGGCGCAGCGCACCGTGCTGTGCAAGGACCCCTTCAAGGCCGTCGACGAGCGCGTCGACAAGCTCATCGCCAGCATGTGATCGGTCGGCCTACCTGCCTCCACCGCGGCCAGGTGCCGTCCCCCCGCTGCGCTGAGCTTGTCGTTTAACCCTTGACCTGCTGGTCGCTGATTTTGGTGGGCCCTCGCGTGATGGTCTTGCCGACGTCGTAGCGGGTGGCGGGGTGCCGGTTGGTGGCGCCGGATGGGCGTCCGGGG
>JALYNA010000020.1 GCA_030773455.1 Actinomycetota bacterium | reverse complement strand
GGCAGCGGCAGTCGCAGACCGGCCGGCAGCGGTCCGGCGCACCACAGCGCGGCGTTGCCGCGGACGAACCAGCGGCGGGCGTGCGCCCGCACGGTCTCCTCGGCCAGGTACTCCGGGCCGGGCCCGTCGGCGACGACCAGCCCGGGGCCGGTCAGACCGAAACGGGCGGCCCACAGCGCCCCGAGGGTCGAGTGCGCCGTGGAGCAGTTCTCCGCCTGCAGGACGCCGACCTCGAGCTCCATCCGCTCCGTCGGCAGGTCGGCCAGCGCGCGGCACACGCCCTCCAGGAACGCCCCCACGGCCTCCGGCCGGCCGGTCGCGGAGAAGGTCGTGGTGTCGACGTCGGTGACCGCGTTGCAGCGCAGGTGCGACTTGGGCAGGGCGCCCATGGCGAGGTGCTCGACGAGGTGGGTGACCTCGATGGTCGCGAACGTCTCGTCGCGGAGCCCGACGCCGAAGACGAGGGCCGCGGTGGTCCGCGCCGGGCCGCTCGCTGCGAAGACGGGGACGCCGTCGATGTCGATGCGCTGCACCCCGACAGGCTGGGTCCCCCGCCGTCCCGCCCCCCGGAGACACGCCCGCAGCGGGACAGGTGAGACGTGTGCGCCTCCTCACCGGCGCGGTCGCTGCGTCAGCGTCCACAGCGGAGCGCTGGGCTAGCGTCCTGGCGTGAGCGCGCCCCCCGCCGACGACCCCGCCGCCCTGGCCGCGCGGGCGGCCGACGCCCTGACCAGCGCGCTCGGCAGTGGGCACGAGGTGGCCGTGGTCATGGGGTCGGGCTGGGCGCCCGCCGCCGACGCCTTCGGGGCCGCCGAGGGCAGCGTCGCCATCGGCCGGCTGCCGGGGTTCGCCGCACCGACCGCGGTGGGCCACGGCGGGGAGGTCCGCTCGGTGCGGGTGGGCGAGCGGAAGGTGCTGCTGTTCCTCGGTCGCACCCACCTGTACGAGGGCCGCGGCGTGGCGCCGGTGGTGCACGGCGTGCGGACGGCGGCCGCGGCGGGTGTGCGCACCGTCGTCCTCACCAATGCCGCCGGGGGGCTGGCCCCCGAGCACCGGGTCGGCCAGGCGGTGCTGATCAGCGACCACCTCAACCTGACCGCCCGCTCCCCGCTGGTCGGCGCCACGTTCGTCGACCTCACCGACCTGTACTCCGCGCGGCTGCGGTCGCTGGCCCGCGAGCTGGACCCGACGCTGGCCGAGGGCGTCTACGCGGCGCTGCCCGGGCCGCACTACGAGACGCCGGCCGAGATCCGGATGCTGCGCGTGCTCGGCGCGGACCTGGTGGGCATGTCCACGGCGCTGGAGGCGATCGCCGCGCGCGCGGCCGGGCTGGAGGTGCTGGGGCTGTCGATGGTCACCAACGCCGCGGCCGGCATGACCGGGGAGCAGCTCGACCACGCGGAGGTGCTCGCGGCGGGCCAGGCGGCAGCGGGCCGGCTGGGTGAGTTCCTGGTCGAGCTGACCGGGCGGCTGCCGTGAGCGGACCCGTGCTGGTCACCGGCGCGGCCGGGCGGATCGGCACGGTGCTGCGCGGTGGGCTGCCCGAGCGCGGCTGGGCGTTGCGCTCGCTGGACGTCGTCCCGGTCGCCGACCCCCGTCCCGGTGAGGAGCAGGTGGTCGCCGACGTCACCGACCTGGCCGCGGTGGCCCGCGCCGCGGCGGGCGCGAGCGCCGTCGTCCACCTGGCCGGCATCTCCGGCGAGTCCACGTGGGCGGCGGTGTCGCACGTCAACATCGAGGGCACCTACTGCGTGCTCGAGGCGGCGCGGCGGGCCGGCGTCCCGCGGGTGGTGCTCGCGTCGAGCAACCACGCCACCGGCTTCACCCCGCGCCCGGCCGATGGGCTGCTGCGCGAGGCCGACGCCCCGCCGCGGCCGGACACCTACTACGGGGTGTCGAAGGTGGCGATGGAGGCACTCGGCTCGCTGTACGCCGACCGGTACGGCCTGGACGTCGTCTGCCTGCGGATCGGCAGCGCCTTCCCCGAGCCGACGACGACCCGCCAGCTGGCCACGTGGCTGTCCCCCACCGACCGGGTCGGCCTGGTCGACGCCGCACTCCGGGCACCCTCCCCCGGGTTCGCGGTCGTCTGGGGCGTCTCGGCCAACACCCGCAGCTGGTGGGACCCCACCGCCGCCCGGGCGCTGGGGTACGAGCCCGTCGACGACGCCGAGCCCTACGCCGCGGCGCTCGTCGAGGTGCACGGCGAGCCCGACCCGGCTGACCCGGTGCACGCCCGCGTGGGCGGGGAGTACACGACGTCGGCCTTCGACGCGGAGCGCTTCGCATGACCCTGCTCGAGACGGCCCGCGCGTGGGCCGACGCCGACCCGCACGACGGCGACCGCGCGGAGATCGAGGCGCTGGTCGAGGCCGAGAACTGGCCGGAGCTGGAGCGCCGGTTCGCCGGGCCGCTGGTGTTCGGCACCGCCGGGCTGCGCGGCCCGCTGCACGCGGGGCCGGCCGGGATGAACGCCGCCGTGGTCACCCGCGC
>JALYNA010000019.1 GCA_030773455.1 Actinomycetota bacterium | reverse complement strand
GCCTCGTACCGCGCCGCACGGGCGGCGGCCTCGGGGCCGCCATCGGCGCCGACCGTCACGCGACGGACGAGGACCGGATCCAGGCCGAGCCGCTGCAGCAGCTGTGCCGTCCGCTCGGCCCGCTGGTCGGACCCCGGCTGTAGGCCGTGGTCGACGGTCACCCCACCGACGCGCACGCCGGCGGAGCGCGCCTCGAAGGCGAGCGCGGCGGCCAGGGCCACCGAGTCCGCTCCCCCGCTGCACGCGGCAAGGACAGGCTGCCGGCTCGCCCGCAGGCCGCTGCGCACCGCGTGCCGGACGACCGCGACAGCCCGGGACGGACCAGCCATGTCGTCGCCCGCGCGCCCGCTCAGGCCGGGATGGCGGGGCGGCCGTGCACCCGCTCGACCCAGCGCGCGGGGTCGGTGAGCTCCTCGATGCGCGGCAGCGTCTCCGGGCTGGTCCACACCCGGTTGAAGCCGTCCATGCCGACCAGGTCGACGACCCCGCCGACGAAGACCCGGCCCTCGGCGTACTGCTTCATCTTCTGCTCGAGCCCGAGCAGCCGGCGCAGCACGCGGTCGAGCGGGCCCCGGCCCTTGCGGCGCTGGGCGAACCGCTTGCGCAGCGTCCGCACCGACGGGACGACGTCCGGGCCGACGCCGTCCATCACGTACTCGGCGTGCCCCTCGACCAGGCTCATCACGGCGGTGACCCGGTCGAGGACGGCGCGCTGGGCGGGATCCTGGACCAGCGCCATCAGCCCGGCGTCCTCGCCGCCATCGGCGCCCCGGGCAGCGTCGACGACGCCACGCAGCACGTCGCCCAGCCGGTCGCGCAGCACATCGGGGTCCAGATCGGTGGCCTCGACGAACTCGGCCATCTGCGCCTCGAGGTGGTCCTTCAGCCACGGCACGGCGGTGAACTGCAGCTGGTGGGTCACCTCGTGCAGGCACACCCAGAGCCGGAAGTCGGTGGGATCGACGCCCATGCGGCGCTCGGCGTCGACGATGTTGGGCGCGACCAGCAGCAACCGGCCCCCGGTGCCGAAGACCTCGTACTGGCCGAGGACGCGGGAGGAGAGGAAGGCCAGCACACCGCCGGCCTGCACGCCGGTCGCGCGCGAGCCGATGGCGGTGGCCAGCGGGCCGGGGCGGCGCTCCTGCTTGGCGGCCAGGGCGTCGACCAGCGGATCGAGCAGCGCGGACATCCCAAGGGTATTCGCGTCCACCCAGCCGGGCCGGTCGACGACGGCGACCTCGGGAAGCGGTCCACCCGGTACGGGCGTGAGCCCGGTGAGGCCCTCGACGTGCGCGACAGCGGTGGCGGCGGCCTCGTGCAACTCGCGGACGACGGCGGCTGCCTCCTCGCGCGTGGTCTGCGGGCCGGGGCCGGCCAGCCGGCGGGCGGTACGCCCGGCGAGGTCCCAGTCGACCATCCGTGCGGAGCTGCTCATCGGCCTCACGGTACGCGGGACGGGCCCGCCGCGACCCGGCGCGGTCCCGCTCAGCGGCAGCCGCAGGCGGCCAGCGCCGAGCCGATGCCGTCCAGGGCGGCCTCGGCGGCCTCCCCGTTGGCGGGCGCGCCGTCGGCGAGGACGGCGAAGACCAGCAGCCGACCCTCGGCGGTGACGACGGTGCCGGCCAGGCCGTGCACGCCCAGCAGCGTGCCGGTCTTGGCGCGGACCGAGCCCGGCGCGGTGTCGGGGTCCACGTCGCCGCGCTCGATCAGGGTCCCGTCGTAGCCGGCGACGGGCAGGCCGGAGAGGACGGCGGAGACCCCCGGCAGCGTCCCGTCGGCGGCACGGGTGAGCAGCTCGGTGAGCAGGGCGACCGGAACGCGGCCGGTGCTGGACAGCCCGCTGCCGTCGGCCAGCGAGACGCCGGTGACGTCAAGGCCGGCGGCGGTCAGCGCGTCGGTGACTGCCGCGGCGGAGCCCTCGAAGGTGGCCGGCAGGCCGCGGGCGAGGGCGACGTGGCGGGCCAGCGACTCCGCCAGCAGGTTGTCCGACTGGGACAGGGCCTGCTCCACCAGCCGGTCCACCGGCGCCGAGCGCACGGCGCCGAGGGTCTGCGCGCCCTGCGGCGCCTTCCCCAGGGCGACGGTCGCGTCCGGGACGCCGAGGGCGACGGCCAGCGCGATGCCGGCGTCGGTGCCGGGCTGGCCGCTGCGGGGCAGCTCGCCGGGGCGCACC
>JALYNA010000018.1 GCA_030773455.1 Actinomycetota bacterium | reverse complement strand
GACGTCGTCCGGTCCTCGATGACGACGATGCGGGCGAGGCTGTCCGGCCGCCCACTGGTGTCGCCCACCAGCCGCACCCGGTCGCCGACGACGACGCCGTGCCGGCCGAGCTCCCGGGCGCGCATCGCCGTGACCTCGAGCGGGGCGCCGTCGGGGCCCTCGATCCGCACCGTCATCCGGCCGCGGTCGACCGCGATCACCAGGCCCGGGACGGCGTCGGAGTGGCTGGGCCGCGTGCGGGTGCGCGGCCGCGAGCCGCGCCGGCTGGGCCGGACCCGGACGTCGTCCTCGTCCGACCGGGAGTCGTGCCTCCGGCCGCTCAGCGCTCGGCCCCAAGCATCGCGTGCCACCGCTCCACGAAGTCTGGCAGCGTCTTGGTCACCGCGCCGGGGCCGCGCACCTCGACGCCCTCGACGGCGAGCCCGAGGACGGCCACGGCATGCACCATTCGGTGGTCGGCGTAGCTGTCAAGCTGCGCCGCCCGGTGCGGGCCGGGCCTGATCACCAGGCCGTCGGGCAGCTGCTCGACGCGGGCGCCGACGGCGGTCAGCACCTCCTCCAGCGCCTGCAGCCGGTCGGTCTCGTGGCCGCGCAGGTGCCCCACGCCGGTGAGCCGGGACGTCCCGTCGGCCAGCGCGCAGAGGGCGGCGAGCACCGGCGTGAGCTCGCCCACCTCGCCGAGGTCGGCGACCAGCGGCCGGACGGTGCCGGTCCCGGTGACCTGGAGGCCTTCGGCGGTGCGCTGGACGTCGGCGCCCATCGCGCCCAGCAGCGCGTCCAGCCGGCCGCCAGGCTGGGTGGTGTCGGCGGGCCAGTCGCGGACCGTCACCCGTCCGCCCGTCACCAGCGCGGCCGCGAGGAAGGGCGCCGCGTTGGACAGGTCGGGCTCGAGCACCTCGTCGCGCGCGGCGACCGGGCCGGGGGCGACCCGCCAGCCCCGCCCGGTGGGGACGACGTCGACGCCGCGCTCGCGCAGCGACTCCACCGTCATCTCCACGTGCGGCATCGACGGCATCCCGCCCCCGAGGGCGAGGTCGACGCCGGTGTCGAAGCGGGCCGCGGCCAGGAGCAGCCCGGACACGATCTGCGAGGACTCGCTCGCGTCCACGGTGACCACGCCGCCGGGAACCCGCCCGGTGCCGTGCACGGTGAACGGCGCCCGGCCGCGGCCGTCGTCGTCCACCCGCACGCCCAGGTCGCGCAGCGCCGCGATCAGCCCGGCGTTGGGCCGCTCGTGCAGCCGCGGATCGCCGTCCACCCGTACCGGGCCGTCGGCCAGCGCGGCGACCGGCGGCAGGAACCGCAGCACGGTGCCGGCCAGACCGGCGTCGACCGAGGCCGGGCCGCGGAGCGCGCCGGGGGTGACGACCCAGTCCTCGCCGTCCTCGTCGACCTGCACGCCGAGGGCCTGCAGCCCCGCCGCCATGAGGTCGGTGTCCCGGGCCCGCAGCGGCCGGACCAGCCGGCTCGGGCCGTCGGCGAGCGCGGCCAGGACCAGCGCCCGGGCGGTCAGCGACTTCGACCCGGGCAGCCCCACGACCGCGTCCACCGGGGTGGCGGGGTGCGGCGTCGTCCAGACCGAGCTCATGCATCCATCCTGCCCGGGTGGGCGGGTCCGGATGACAGCCGCACCGCGCGCACGCTCAGCCGCCGACCGGCTTGGCGGCCTTCTTCGCCGGCACCGTCCGGACCAGTCGCCGGTTGGCGAACTCGAACATGGCCAGCTCGGAGAGCTCGCGGCCGTAGCCGGAGCGCTTCACGCCGCCGAACGGCAGTTCGGGGGAGGAGCCGGTGGGCTGGTTGATCCACACCATGCCGGCCTCGAGCCGATCGGCCACCGACCGGGCGCGGTCGAGGTCGCTGCTCATGACGGTGGCGCCCAGGCCGAAGTCGCTGTCGTTGGCCAGCGCGACGGCCTCCTCGGCGTCCTTGACCTTGTAGACGACGGCCGCGGGGCCGAACAGCTCCTCGCAGTAGGCCCGCATCTCCGGGGTGACGTCGGTGAGGATGGTGGCCTCCACGAAGGCACCCGGGTGATCGGGGCGCTTGCCGCCGGCGACGACGGTGGCGCCCTTGTCGATCGCGTCCTGGATCTGGGCGTGCAGGTCCTGCGCCGCCCGTTCCGAGGACAGCGGGGCCAGCGACGTCGACGGATCGGCCGGGTCGCCGGGGGAGAAGCTGGAGAACGCCTGCTTGAGGCCCTCGACGAAGGGCTCGTACAGCTCCTCGGTGACGATCAGCCGCTTGGACGCGGTGCAGGCCTGGCCGGTGTTCTGCATCCGGCCCATCGTCGCGGCCTTGACCGTGGCGCCCAGATCGTCGGCGTCGAGCACGATGAACGGGTCGCTGCCGCCGAGCTCCAGCACCGACTTTTTCAGGTGCTTGCCGGCCAGGGCACCGACGGCGCTCCCGGCCCGCTCGCTGCCGGTCAGCGTGACGCCCTGGATGCGGGGGTCGGCGATGACCTGCTCGACGTCGGCGATGCGCAGGAAGGTGTTGGTGAAGACGCCCTCGGGAGCGCCGGCGTCGGCGAACAGCTGCTCGATCGCCACCGCGCACTGCGGGGTGATCTCGGCGTGCTTCAGGATGACGGTGTTGCCCAACACCAGGTTCGGGCCGGCCACGCGGATCACCTGGTAAAAGGGGTAGTTCCAGGGCTCGATGGCCAGTAGGACGCCCACCGGCTGGGTCTCGACGACCGCCTCGCCCTTGCCCATCAGCGGCTGGATGGACGTCGGCTCGAGGAAGCCGGGCCCGTTGTCGGCGTAGTACTTCAGGATCATCGAGCACAGCTTGAGCTCGCCGACGGCCTCCTCGCGCCGCTTGCCCATCTCCGTGGTGATGAGGGCGGCGAGGTCGTCGCGGCGCTCGTCCGTGAGCTCGGCGGCGCGCCGGACGACGGCGGCCCGCTCCTCGACGGGACGGCGGCGCCACTCCTGGTAGGCGGCGTGCGCGCGCTCCACGATCCCGTCGATCTTCTCGGTCGGGGTGAAGTCGAACTCCTTCTCCGTCTCCCCGGTGAAGGGGTTGACCGTGGCGTAGCGCCGCTCCGCGGCGTCGCTGGCGGTCTTCGGGTGCTCGGCGGGTGGGTGCTGGGTCGCGGTCACGCGCTTGCTCCTCATCTCTGGAACGTCGGGACGTCGATCCCTGCCTGCCCCTCTCCCGCCGCCGGGAACCGTCTCCGCCCCCGGCCTACAGTCGCAGGCGACCGCATCAGCCGGCCCCGACCGGGAGGTACCACCGTGTGTGGCCGCTACGCCGCCAGCCGCCGTCCCGAGGACCTCGTCCTGGAGTTCGAGGCGGCCCCGGCCGAGGGGCAGCCGGCGTTGCCCGCCGACTACAACGTCGCACCGACCAAGGACGTCCACGTCGTGCGGCACAAGAAGGCGCGCGATCCCGAGGGGCGCCCCACCGGTGCCGGACACCGCGAGCTGCGCGTCGTCCGCTGGGGCCTGGTGCCCTCGTGGGCCAAGGACGTGTCGGTCGGCAACCGGATGCTCAACGCCCGGGTCGAGTCGCTCACCGAGAAGCCCGCCTTCCGCCGCGCCGCCCGCTCGCGCCGCTGCCTGGTGCCGGCCGACGGCTGGTACGAGTGGGCGAAGAAGCTCGACGGTCCCGGCAAGCAGCCCTACTACATGACCCCGCGGAACGGCTCGGTGCTCGCCTTCGCCGGCCTGTGGGAGGTCTGGGGCGAGGGCGACGACCGGCTCTACACCTGCACGGTCATCACCGAGCCCGCCGTCGGTGCGCTCACCGAGATCCACGACCGGATGCCGCTGGTGCTGCCCCGCGACCGCTGGGCCGACTGGCTGGACCCGGCGCGGGAGGACGTCGCCGAGCTGGCCGCCCCGACCCCGCCGGAGCTGGTGGAGGGCCTCGAGCTGCGGCCGGTCAGCCCTGCGGTGAACAGCGTGAAGAACAACGGCGTCGAGCTCACCGCCCGCGTCGAGTCGGTCGCCGCGCCGGCCGACCAGCCCGCGCTCTTTTGAGGTGGCCGGCACCGAGGCGGCCCTGACCGAGACCGGGGACCGGACCCGTGCGGACGCGCTGCCCGACTGGGTGGCCGCCGTCGTCACCTTCCTGTCCTCCGGTGCCGTGCTGGTGCTGGAGATCGCCGGCCTGCGGCTGATCGCCCCCTACGTCGGGATCACCTTGCAGACCAACACCGCGGTCATCGGTTTTGCGCTGGCCGCCATCGCGGTCGGGGCGTGGATGGGCGGTGCGCTGGCCGACCGCACCGACCCGCGTCGGCTGATCGCGCCGCTGATGGTCGCCGGTGGCGCACTCGTCGTCGCCGTCCTGCCGCTGGTGCGCTTCGCCGGGTCGGTGCTCACCGGCGCCGACGCCGGCAGCGTGCTGTTGCTGGCCGCGGTCGCCGTCGTCGTCCCCGCGGCGCTGCTGTCGGCGGTGCCCCCAATGGTGGTCAAGCTGCAGCTGGCCAGCCTCGCCGAGACCGGCTCGGTGGTCGGCCGGCTCTCCGGCATCAGCACCCTCGGCGGGATCGCCGCCACCTTCCTCACCGGCTTCCTGCTCGTCGCGATCTTCCCGACCAGCGGCATCCTCGTCGGCACCGGGCTGGTCACCGTGCTCGCCGGCATCGCGGTCGGCGTGCTGCTGCGGCGGCGGACCGGCGGTGCCGCCGGACAGGTGCCGGCGGCACTGCTGCTGCTGGCCCTGGCCGGCTCGGTGCTCGCAGCCGTGGCACCCAGCCGCTGCCAGGCCGAGACCGCCTACCACTGCGCGCGCGTCGTCGCCGACCCCGAGCGGGACAGCGGCCGGGTGCTCGTCCTCGACACGCTGCGGCACTCCTACGTCGACCTGGCCGACCCCGCCCACCTGGAGTTCGAGTACGTCCGGGCCATCGCCGCGGTGACCGACGCGACGGCCCCGGCCGGCGAGCCGCTGTCGGCACTGCACCTCGGGGGCGGCGGGGCGACCCTCCCGCGCTACCTGGCCGCGGTCCGCCCGGGCACCTCCAGCCGGGTGCTGGAGGTCGACCCCGGGGTGGTCGAGATGGACCGCAAGCAGCTGGGGCTGACCGAGACCGACGGGCTGCGCGTTGAAGTCGCCGACGCCCGGGTCGGGCTGGGGCAGGAGGCGGCGGGGAAGCGCGACCTCGTCGTCGGCGACGCCTTCGGCGGGCTCTCGGTGCCCTGGCAGCTGACCACGGTGGAGGCCCTGCGGCTGGTGGACCGCGCGCTCTCCGACGACGGCCGCTACGTCGCCAACCTCATCGACAACCCGCCGCTGGACTTCGTCCGCGCCGAGCTGGCCACGCTGGGCGCCGTCTTCCCGCACGTCGCGCTGCTCGCCCGGGACGCCGTCCTCGCGGGGGAGGACGGCGGCAACGTCGTCGTGCTGGCCTCCCCCCGGCCGCTTCCGCTGGACGCGGTCGCCGCCGCGCTGCGCGACCGGGACCTCACCTGGCAGGTCGCCTCCGGCGAGCGGCTGGCGCAGTTCGTCGGCGACGCCGAAGTGCTCACCGACGACCACGCGCCGGTCGACCAGCTGCTCACCCCGTACGCGACCGCGGCCGGCTGACCTCCGTCTGTCCCGCGGGGACGGACGGGGTGACTCAGCGGCCGATCGCTGCCGTGCGCGCCCGGGTCAGCCGCACCAGGTCCGCCGGTGCCACCTCCACCTGCAGGCCCCGCCGTCCCCCGCTGACCAGCACGGTGGGGAAGCCCAGCGCCGACTCGTCGACGACCGTGGGCAGCGCTTTGCGCTGCCCGAGCGGGCTGATGCCGCCGAGCACGTAGCCGGTCGTCCGCTCGGCATCGGCCGGGTCGGCCATCGCGGCCTTCCGCCCGCCGGCGGCCGTGGCGAGCGCCTTGAGGTCCAGGCTGCCGGCCACCGGGACGACGGCGACGGTGAGCACGCCGTCCACCCGGGCGACCAGCGTCTTGAACACCTGCCGCGGGTCGGCGCCGAGCGCGGCGACAGCGGCCTCGCCGTGTCCCTGGTCGGCGGGGTGCGCGGGCTCGTAGGAGTGCAGGGTGTGGGCCACCCGGGCCCGTTCCAGAGCCCGCACCGCGGGGGTCGCCGCCACGCCGCCGCAGCCTAGTTCCGCGGTCCGGATCCGCGGCCGCCGGGAATGGGCACCGCGGCCTGCACGGTTGGACCTGGCGTGAGCAGCACCCTCTCCACCAGCGCCCGCCAGCGCCCTGCCTCCCTGCGGCCCCCGGGCCGACCCGGGGGCGCGCGGCTAGGATTGTCGGAAGCGGTCGCCCGCGTCCGGGCCCCGCAGAGAGGACGGTCGGTGCCTGAGGAGTCCGCGGATCACACGCCCGAGGCCACGGCCGCCGAGGCCGTCGAGGAGACCGCGCCGGTCGAGGTGCCGGAGGCGCGCGAGGGCGGCAGCCGCACGGAGGTCGACGAGACCCGTGCCGAGCGCGACGCCCGTTTCGAGCGGGACGCGCTGCCCTACCTCGAGCAGCTCTACCCGGCGGCCCTGCGGATGACCCGCAACCCCACCGACGCCGAGGACCTGGTCCAGGAGACGTTCGTCAAGGCCTACTCGGCCTTCCACCAGTTCGCCGAGGGCACCAACCTCAAGGCCTGGCTGTACCGGATCCTGACCAACACCTACATCAACAGCTACCGCAAGAAGCAGCGGCAGCCGCAGCAGTACCCCACCGACCAGGTGCAGGACTGGCAGCTGTACGCCGCCGAGGAGCACAGCTCCAGCGGCCTGCGTTCGGCCGAGATCGAGGCGCTGGACCACCTGCCGGACTCCGACATCAAGGAGGCCCTCCAGCAGCTGCCGGAGGAGTTCCGCCTAGCGGTCTACCTCGCCGACGTCGAGGGGTTCGCCTACAAGGAGATCGCCGAGATCATGGGCACCCCCATCGGCACGGTGATGTCCCGTCTGCACCGCGGCCGCCGCGGGCTGCAGAAGCTGCTGGCCGACTACGCCCGGGAGCGCGGCTTCGTCCGAGCCGGTGCCGGGGAGGAGGCGAGCCGCTCGTGACCAGCGACCAGCGTCCGGGCGCCGCGGAGCCGATCTCGGTCGACTCCTGTGACGACGTCCTGTCCCATGTGTTCGAGTTCCTGGACCACGAGACCGAACCCGCCCGGCGGCAGGTCATCGCCGAGCACCTCGAGGACTGCTCGTCCTGCCTGCGCCAGTTCGGGATCGAGCAGGAGTTCAAGGCCTTGGTCCGCCGCCGCTGCGGGGGCGACACCCCGCCACCCGGGCTGCGGCACCGGATCAAGCTGCAGCTGACCAGCGTCTCCTTCGAGGAGGACGGCACCCAGTTCAGCGTCGAGCGGCTCACGGTGGAGCACATGCCGCCACGCCCCACCGGCTGAGTATCGTACCGAGTCCTTGCTCAGGCGTTGGGGCGCTTGCCGTGGTTGGCCTTGTTCCCCTTGCGGGAGCGCCGCTTGCGTCCACGCTTGGACATCGCCGCCCTCCTTCCCTCGTCGCTGCTGTAGGCCGTCGGTGGGCCCTGGACACCTCCGAGTGACCCGGGCCGCGCATACCGCTGCAACACCGGGGGACCCGTCAGGCTGTAGCCCCAGCCTCTCATGGGCCCATGCGGCACCGCCCCCCTGTGGCGGTCCGGTGGGGCGACGGGGAAGGCTGGGGAGCGGAACGGCACCGAGGCCGGTGGAAGGGGGGCCGAGACGTGGCACACGTCGGAATCGAGAGCGTGCTCGTGGCGGGCCGTGGTCCGGCCGCGTGCGCGGTGGAGGCGGCGTGCTCCCGCCTGGAGGTCAAGACGGTCGCGGTCCACTCCGAGGCCGACCGCTCCGCCCGTCACGTCCGACTCGCCGACGAGGCGATCTTGCTCGGCCCCGCCCCCGCCGCGGAGTCATACCTCGCCGTCGACCGGATCGTCGAGGCCGCCCGACGCAGCGGCGTGCAGGCCGTCCTCCCGGTGCCACCGGCCCTGGCCGGGAACGCCCGGCTCGCGGGCGCGGTGGTGGCCGCCGGCCTGACCTGGGTCGGTCCCTCGGCGGCAGTGCTGGAGCGGCTCGGCGGTGACGGCGTCGAGCCGGCCAGCGAACGCGGGTTCCTCGCCCTGGTGACCGACGGGGGGTTGCGCTGCACCACGCCGGTGTCCCGTGACCGCGCCGCGGGCATCGCCCGCGTCTCGTGGACCCCCGACGAGCCGGTGGAGCTGCCACCGGCGGCCAAGCGGCTCCCGGAGATCGGCTGGCGCGGTCTGGTCACCGTCGGCATCGCCCCGGACGGCGAGCTCGCGGAGGTGGCGGCCGGCTTCTCCCTCGACACGACGGTGCTGGAGCGGGCGCACGGCGTGGAAGCCGTCGAGCTCGCGCTGCGCAGCGCCGCCGGCGACCGGGCCGCCGACGCGGGCGCGGGCGCGCC
>JALYNA010000017.1 GCA_030773455.1 Actinomycetota bacterium | reverse complement strand
GTGCCCGACGCGGTCGCCGCCGCCCGGGCCGCCGGCGCGCGGCGCGTCGTGCTGGCCGCCTACCTGCTGGCGCCGGGGCACTTCCACGACAAGCTCGCCGGGGCCGGCGCCGACGCGGTCACCGCTCCGCTGCTGCCCGATGAGCGCATCGCCGCCGTCCTGCTTGACCGCTACGACGCCGCCCTGACCGGGGCGGGCGCCGGCGGGTGACCGTCAGGCCGTCCAGCCGAGGAAGCCCCCGCCCACGTGCAGGACGGCGAGCCACGAGCCGAAGGCGACCACGGGCACGAGCAGTGCCCACCACGACCGCCTGATGGCCAGCCGCACCAGCAGCCAGGTGAGCAGCCCCCACCAGATCCACAGCGGGATCAGCGCGTAGCCGGGCGCGACGAGGCCGGAGACCAGGTAGAAGTGGCCGACGACGAGGTGGGCGAGCCCAACCAGGACGGCGGCGACGACGAAGACGCCGGAGGAGCGCGGCAGGACGGGTGAAGTGGTCACCAACGGAGTATGGGGCGCTCCGAACGGGTCGCCCAGTGCTCTCCCCTCCCGGGGAGCCGTTGCCCGCGGTGCTGTCCCCGGCCGCTCCGGCAAGCACGCCGGTTACAGCAGCTGTACGACCGCCGCGGGCGGGTCACTGCGTGGCCAGCAACCCGCGCAACTCCTGGGTGAGCGCCTGGCGGGCCTCCGGGTGCTGGTGCCAGGCCGCCGGGGTCGACTGCAGCAGCGAGATCCGCCAGCGGCCGTCCTCCTCGACGGCGAGGAGGGTGTGCACCGTGTGCAGGCGCAGGTCGAAGTCGTTGTCGCCGGGCGGGATCATCCCGGCGTGCGCCAGCAGCACGGCGACGCCGGCTGCCACCGGCCGCACCGACCGCACCACGCCGACGTAACTGGGCGTCGGGCGGGTGCCGAACAGCTGGCGCAGGTCGGCGGCGATGGACAGCCGGCCCCGGTGGTGGCTGCCGTCGAAGCCGATGATGTCCCCGTCGTCGGCGAAGCCGGCAGCGACCGCCGCGCCGCTGCGCCGGTTCCACCCGTCGAGGAACTGGGCGTAGAGCGCACGGATCTGAGCATCGTTCGGGTGCGCGGACGTCACGCTGGCTCCTCCTGCGTTGCTGGGACAGGAGTGACGGTAGTGGTCATGCCGCTCCGACCGTCCGACCCTCGCCGACGGCGAACTGGGTGCGGTAGAGGTCGGCGTACCGGCCACCGAGCGCCAGCAACTCCTTGTGTGTGCCCGACTCCGTGATGCGACCGTCGTCGACCACGAGGATCTGGTCGGCGCTGCGGATCGTGGACAGCCGGTGCGCGATCACCAGCGACGTCCGGCCGGCCAACGCGGTGTCCAGCGCGTGCTGCACCGCCACCTCCGACTCGCTGTCCAGGTGTGCGGTGGCCTCGTCGAGGATCACGATGCCCGGCCCCTTCAGCAGCACCCGCGCGATCGCCAGCCGCTGCTTCTCCCCACCGGACAGCCGGTGGCCGCGGTCGCCGACGACGGTGTCCAGGCCGTCGGGCAGCGACCGGATCAGCCCGGCGATGCGGGCGCCGCCCAGGGCGGCCCACAGCTCGTCGTCGGTGGCCTGCGGCCGCACGTAGAGCAGGTTGGCGCGGATCGTGTCGTGGAACAGGTGCGCGTCCTGGCTGACCACACCGATCGCGTCGCGCAGCGAGGCCAGCGTGGCGTGCCGGACGTCGATCCCGCCGACGCGCACGGTGCCGCTGGTCGCGTCGTACAGCCGCGGTACCAGGTTGGCCATCGTCGACTTGCCCGCCCCGGAGTGGCCGACCAGCGCGACCAGCTGACCGGGCTCGATGCGGAAGGAAACGTCGTGCAGCACCGCCGTCGGCCCGCCGTGCTCGGGCAGCGACACGTCTTCCAGTGACGGTAGCGAGACGTCCGCGGCGGAGGGGTAGGCGAACGACACGGCGTCGAACTCGACCGACCGGTCGCCATCGGGCACCGGGACGGCGTCGGGGGCCTCGCGGATCATCGGCCGCAGGTCGAGCACCTCGAAGACCCGGTCGAAGCTGACCATCGCGCTCATCACGTCGACCCGGACGTTGGACAGCGCGGTCAGCGGCCCGTACAGCCGCGACAGCAGCAGCGCCAGCGCCACGACGTCACCGGGGCTCAGCGATCCGGTGAAGGCCAGCCAGCCGCCGAGGCCGTAGACCAGGGCGGTGGCCAACGCGGCCACGAGGGTGAGCGCGGTGAAGAAGGTGCGCCCGTACATGGCCGACAGCACGCCGATGTCGCGGACCCGGGCGGCGCGGCCGCGGAAGCCGTCGGCCTCGGCCTCGGGCCGGCCGAACAGCTTGACCAGCAGCGCGCCGGCGATGTTGAACCGCTCGGTCATGGTCGCGTTCATCGAGGCGTTGAGCGCGTAGGACTCCCGGGTGATCTCCTGCAGCCGGCGGCCGATCCGCCGGGCGGGCAGCACGAACACCGGCACCAGGGCCAGGGAGAGCGCGGTGATCTGCCAGGACAGCGTGAACATGACCCCGGCGGTGAGCACCAGGCCGATGACGTTGGACAGCACCCCGGACAGCGTCGAGGTGAAGGCCTGCTGGGCGCCGATGACGTCGTTGTTCAGCCGGCTGACCAGGGCCCCGGTCTGGGTGCGGGTGAAGAAGGCGACCGGCATCCGCTGCACGTGCTCGAAGACCCGGCTCCGCAGGTCGTAGATGACGCCCTCGCCGATCCGCGCGGAGAACCAGCGGCTGGCCAGCGAGATGCCGGCGTCGACGACCGCCAGCCCGGCGATGAACAGCGCGATGCGGACGACGTCGGCCGCCGTCCCCTGCACGCCGGCGATGCGGTTGATGATCCGCCCGGCCAGCAGCGGGGTGAGCACGCCGATGACCGAGGAGCCGACGACCAGCAGCACGAACCAGGTCAGCTCGCGGCGGTAGGGCCGGGCGATGCCGAGGATGCGCCGGACGGTGCCCTTGGGGAGCTCTCGCGCGAGAACCGCCGGGTCGCGGCGGAAGGACCGCATCGCCCCCATGGAGGTCATGGAACCGCCCCCGTCCATGCCACCTCCTCTCCCGACCGACCAACACCGGTGCCGGGCGGGCTGTTCCGGTGGAGCTGGCAGGGGCCTCCGACGGTTCAGGGCCCGCCGACCAGCTCGGCCAGCCGGCGGGTCTGGGCGGCGCGCTCGGCGGCGTCCTGGGTCGCCGGGTCGTTGCGGACGGCGGAGCGCACCAGCGCCGCGGTCTCCCGGCTGGCTCCCACCGGCGCCGCCGTGATGGCGGCCACCAGCGCGTCCACCGCCGCGTCGAGTCCGGCCGCGGGGACGACGGCGTTGGCCAGCCCGATCGCCCGCGCCTCGGCGGCACCGACCGCGCGCCCGGTCAGGCACAGTTCCATCGCCCGCGCGTACCCGACGACCTCGACCAGGGTGCTCGTGCCGGTGAGGTCGGGCACCAGCCCCAGCGTCGCCTCGGGCAGCCGCAGCTCGGCGTCCTCGGCGAGCACCCGCAGGTCGCAGGCCAGCGCCAGCTGCGCGCCGGCACCGATGGCGTGCCCCTGCACCGTGGCGACCGAGACGATCCCGGGCGAGCGCAGCCACCGGAAGCCGGCCTGGTAGCCGCGGATGCGCTCCTGGGCCTCCTCGGCAGGCAGCCGGCCCAGCTCGCCCAGGCTCCCGGCGGTGCCGGGGTCGGCGCTGAACAGGCTGCGGTCCAGCCCGGCGGAGAACGAGCGCCCCGCCCCGCGGACCACGACCACCCGCACGTCGTCGTCCAGGGATCGGCCGACGGCGGCCAGGGCCTGCCACGTGGTGGGCGTCTGGGCGTTGAGCCGGTCGGGCCGGTCGAGGGTGACGGTGAGGACGGCGCCGTTGCGTGCCGTCCTCACCCACCCGTCCTGGTCGGGCCGGGTCAACTCTTCTTGCTGTTCCGGTTGGCCCCCCCGCGGCTGCGCAGGCTCGCGCCGGACTCCGACAGCAGCCGGTGCACGAAGCCGTAGGACCG
>JALYNA010000016.1 GCA_030773455.1 Actinomycetota bacterium | reverse complement strand
TGTCGGCGATGTCGTCGACGGTCATGCCCGCCTTGATGGCGTAGGTGGCCGCCAGCATGAGCTCGCCCGCGCCGTCGGCCAGGGTATGCACACCGAGCACCCGTCCGGTGTCGGCGTCGGCGACCAGCTTGAGGGCGCCGCGGGTGTCGTGCTCGACGAGCGCGCGGGGCACGTCGTCGAGGCCGAGCACCCGGCACTCGCAGCGGAAACCGCGGTCGAGCGCCCGCGCCTCGGTCAGCCCCGCCGACGCCAGCTGGGGGCGGGTGAACACCAAGGCCGGCAAGCCCGTGTAGTCGACGGCAGCGTGGGCACCGGCGCCGTCCAGGGCGTTGCGGGCGGCGGCCCGTCCACCGGCCGCCGCCACGTAGACGTACTGCGGCGCCCCGGTGACGTCCCCGGCAGCGAAGACCCGTGGGTTGGAGGTGCGCTGGCTCTCGTCGACGCGGATGAACCCACGGTCGTCGGTCGCGACCCCGGCTGCGCCGAGGTCCAGGCCGTCGGTGCGGGGACGGCGACCGGTCGCCACGAGCACCTGCTGCCCGCTCACCTGCCGGCCCGACGTCGTGGTGACGACGACGGCGCCGGGAGCTGCCTCGACCGCAGTCGCGTGCTCCTCCACCACGGTGATGCCGTCGTCGGCGAACACGCCGCGCAGCAAACCGGCCAGCTCCGGCTCCGCCTGCGGAGCCAGCCGGCCGACCAGCGTGACGGCCGCGCCCAGGTGGGCGAACAACTGCGCCTGCTCCATGCCGACGTAGCCGCCGCCGATGATCACCAGCGAGTCCGGCACCGTGGTCAGCTCCATCGCGCTCGTGGAGGTCAGGAAGTCGATCCGGTCGAGGCCGGGGAGTGCGGGGATGGCGGCTTCCGCACCGGTCGCCACGAGGTAGGCCCGGGCGCGCAGCGACCGGCCGTCGACGTCCACGGTGTCCTCGTCGAGGAACCGGGCCTGCCCCGGACGCACGTGGAAGCCGTGGGCCGCCGCGACATCGGCGTACTTGGCCTGCCGCAGGCCGGCCACCAGCTCGTCCTTCCGGCCCACCAGCGCCGCCAGGTCCACGCGACCGGCGGAGGTGTCGATGCCGGCGAAGGGGTGGGTCGCCGCCCGGTGCCGCGCGCCGGCGGCGGCCAGCAGCGCCTTGGACGGCACACAGCCGATGTTGACGCAGGTGCCGCCCAGGGTGCCGCGCTCGACGAGCAGCACGCTGGCACCCAGCTGCCGGGCGGTGATCGCCGCCGCCATCGCGGCCCCGCCCGAGCCAACCACCGCCAGGTCGACGTCGTACCTCGCTGCCACCGCGCACCCTCCACGTGTTGCCGGACCGTCTGTCTACGGTGAGCCTGCAGGTTCCAGTGCAGGGGAAGGTCAAGCCGGGCCGAGAAGGGAGTCGCCATGAGGATCGGGGAGCTCGCGCGGCGGCCGGGACGACGACGAAGTCGTTGCGCTTCTACGAGCAGGCGGGCTGCTGCCGCCGCCGGCGCGAACCGCGGCCGGCTACCGCGACTACGCCGCCGACGCCGTCGCCCGCCTGGAGTTCATCCGGCGGGGTCAGCGGGCCGGTCTCACGTTGGCCCAGATCAGGGAGGTCCTGGAGATCCGGGACTCCGGGCAGGCGCCCTGCCGGCACGTCGAGCGGGTGCTCGGCGACCGGCTGGCCGAACTCGACCGCCAGATCGCCGAGCTCCACGCGCTACGCGCGACCGTCGCGCAGCTGCACCTGACGGCCGCGAGCCCCGAGCCCGGCAGCTGCGATGCGCAGACCGTCTGCCGCTACCTCTGAAGGTTCGCCCGAGACCTGATGTGATCCCTCGACCTGCCAGGCCGGACCCGCATGGCCGAGACTGCACCCCGGAGCACCATCCACCGATCGTCACGGCACCTCACGAGGAGTTGCCGCCACCGACCGGCCGAACGACCCGGCGCGGGCACGGCCGGCATCGCGGCCGCCAGAGCAGGACGCCGACGAAGGAGCAGGAATGGACACACCCAGTGTCGTGGTGTTCGACGTCAACGAGACGTTGTCGGACATGGCCCCGCTGGGCCGCCGGTTTCTCGACGTGGGAGCCACGGATGCCACCGCGCAGATCTGGTTCGCGTCGCTGCTGCGTGACGCGTTCGCGCTGACCGCCGCCGGCGGCACCGAGAAGTTCGCGGTGATGGGCTCGGAGGGCCTGCGGACCGTCCTCGCGGGCGTGCAGCTGGACCGTGACCTGGATGCGGCGATCGAGCACGTCATGTCCGGGTTCATGGCGCTGGAGGTGCATCCCGACGTACCGGAGGGGATCCGTGCACTGAAGGGGACCGGGAGGCGGCTGGTCACGCTGAGCAACGGCTCGGCCGCCGTCGCCGAACGCCTGCTCACCGGTGCCGGCGTACGGGAGGAGTTCGAGCGGCTGCTCTCCGTCGAGGACGAGGGGGTGTGGAAGCCCGCCCGCGGGTCATACGCCTACGCCGCCGAGGTGTGCGGCGTCGACCTGTCGGACATGATGCTCGTCGCGGTCCACCCGTGGGACATCGACGGGGCGGCGCGCGCGGGCATGCAGACCGCGTTCATCAACCGGAGCGGCCGGCCCTACCCCGGGTACTTCACGGCCCCGACCCACACCGTCACGGCGCTGCCCGAGCTGGCCGGGCGGCTCACCGGATGAGTCTCACTCCCCTGCTCGTCCCGCCCGGCGAGGAGGCACGGGGTCCCAGTGCTCGGCGACGGCACGCAGCCCCTCCAGGTCCAGGACGACGATCCCTGCCCGGCGGAGCCTGACCAGGCCGGCCCCTTGCAGTTCGCCCAGGAGCTTCGTCGCCGTCTCCCGGGTGGTGCCCACCAGGTCGGCCAGCTGCTCCTGGGTCAGCCGGATGTGGGACCCCCGCTGCATGAGACCGGACTCCGGGGCTGCGGTGGCCAGCCGGCAGAGGACGGCGGCCACCCGCTGCGGCGCGGTCTTCAGCACGGTCTCGGCGAGGCGTTGCTCGACCTCGGCGAGGCGCCGGCCCAGCCCCGTGATGATGCGGGTGACGATCCGAGTGTCGGCCAGCAGCGTCGTGCGAACGCCACGCCCGTGGGTCTCGCCGAGGTCCACCACGGGCCTTACGACGGCTCAGCGGTGCTCGCCGAGGCGAGTGGGAACCCGCGACGCCCCCCGAGGCGGCGGCCGACCTCCTGCGAGAGACGAGGTCGAGGTCGAGGTCGAGGTCGAGGTCGTCGAGTCAGCCGACGACGGTCAGCGGTAGCAGCCGGCGCAGCCGGGCGTTCTCGTCGACGTCGAGCACCGAGTGCTGGGCGCAGGCCGGTACCAGCTGCCCGGTCTCGGGGTGCGCCATCGTGTAGATGCACGCGGCGAGCCGGTCCTGCGTCGCCCGCAGCTCCGGATCCTCGGCCGCGATGCCGCGCTGCATCAGTCCCCAGGCGGGGGCGACCTGCGCGGCGTCCATGAAGCTGTGCACCACGAAGGTCATGGGCCGGAGCGAGCGACGGCGAGCCGCCCCGACGAGCCGCCGCAGTCCCCCCGTCCGGCCCACCGTGCGGGTGGCCCACCGCAGCGCCACCCCGACGTCACCCGGGTGGGAACGCAGCACGCGCAGCAACTTGAGCGCCAGCAGCGCCGGGGGTGTGCCGGTGAACGCGACCCCGCCGAAGTGGTCGTAGAAGCGGTCGCGGGCGTGCAGGTCCCGACCGTCCTCCGGCTCGAGGAAGGGCACCCACGTGCCGTCGACGAGGAAGCCGAACGCCGTCCGGTTGCAGCGTGGATCGCCGAACTGGACGCCCTGCCACGGCACGCGGTGGCCGACCGCCTCCTCCACGGCGTGCCACACCGCGTCGATGCCGACCTGCCGGTAGTCCTCCCGCCAGCGGCGGGCGTCGCCGACGTGCGCGGCCGGTTGGAAGGACATCATCGAGAAGCCCATCGGCAACACCGCGCGCACCGTCTCGGCCACCTGCCCGATGGTGGCCGGGGTGACCGTCATGTTGTGCGCCAGGTAGTACCGCAGCCCGGTCTCGCCGCGCAGGTCGCGGAACATCTGCACGAAGCGCTGCCGGAACGGGTTGAGCTCGGCTTCCGCGCGCGGCCGGACAGCGCCCCGCCGACCGAGCATCAGGGAGTCGAAGTGCGCGGCGAAGCTGACCCGCCGCAGTCGCAACCGACCCCGCTCGTCGTGCACGAGCGCGCGCAGGTAGTGGGCGTCGAAGTCCCCGTGTGTCATCGACATCGGTTCGCGGCCGTGGGCCCGCATGCGCAGCAGCGCGGCGGCGTGGTCGTCCGGGGTCAGCAGGCTCACCTCGCCGCCGATGAGCTGGGCGTGCGCGTACGGGCCGCGACGCTGCCGGAGGAAGGCCATCTGAGCGTCGACCTCGGCGATGGTGTGGCCACCGTCGACCCGGACCTTGTTGGCATCCGCCGAGTGGTAGCAGGGAGTGCAGGTGAGGTTGCACTTCGGGAAGACGCCGTGCGTGCCCTCACAGCCCACCGCGTGCCGTCCCAGGGTCTGCGCCGGGGTGCGCACCGCCGGCGGCAGCGCTGCCCACCGCTCCCGCAGCACCCGCGCCGTCTCCGGGTGCACCGGTCGGGTCAGCCACTCCCAGCGCCTCAGCCGTGCACGCATCCCCATCGAGGTCCTCCGTCCGCCCCCGCCAGCTCCCCGGCTCGGTCCGCCGGGACACCGAGGGAACCCGTCGACCCAGCCAGCCGCATCCCCGCCCGGTCGCAGGACTTCCGGCGTGACGGTCCTCGACCTCCGAGCGGGTTTCCCCTCCGCCCATCATCTACCGCCGGAGGGGTGGTGGCGATCGAGCCGGGACCTCCACAGTCCCCCGACCTTGCCCCGGGGGGCACGACCGGCCGCGACGGTGCACCGGTCGGGTGAGTTCTCCGAGGGCTGGTTGGGCATGGCAGCAACCGGATCCCGGTTGGAGGAGGACGTCGGAATGCGATGGACAACCAGAAGATCGCGTCCGGCCGGGCCGCCGGCGGCATCGGTGCGGCCCCGGTCAGGGGGATCGGGCGGTCCAGCTCGCCGGCAGCGGAACGGGTCAGCGACGACCTGCGGCGGGGCACCGGCAGCTTCCTGGAGCAGCGCCGCTGGGTCGCGGGTCTCACGTCCCTGGCCTCGGCCGCCCTCGGGGTCGTCGGGCTCTACCAGTTCGGGCTGATCCGCCGGGTCCCCGAGCCGCCCCTGCCCTTTCTCGGCGCGGACGTGGTTGATGCTTCCGGCGAGGCCTACCAAGAGCTGAAGACACCGGATGCTGCACTGGGGCTGCTCAGCGCCGGAGCCACGCTCGTCCTGGCCGGGATGGGTGACCGCGACCGGGCCCGGACCCAGCCGTGGGTCCCGATGGCGCTGGCCGCGAAGACCGCCGCGGACGCCGGCGGCGCCCTGTACCTGCTGGCCGAGCAGATCACCAAGCACCGCAAGGTCTGCTCGTGGTGCACCGTCGCCGCGCTGGCGCAGCTGGCCACCCTGCCGATCGCGCTGCCCGAAGCCCGGGCCGCTCTCCGCCGCCTGCGTGGCCGATTCTGACCGGCCTGGGCGTGCACCTGCACAAGGACCTTCTGGACGGCGAGCCATCCGCTGGCTCGAGCACGGTGAGGGCCTTCCCGTCGTCCTCGTGCACGGCATCCCGACCTCCCCAGGCTGTGGCGCGCCACGTCATGCCCTTGGTTCGCGGCCGGTGCCTGGCGCTGGACATGACGGGCGGCGTCCGCCACCCGTCGGCCGTCCACCTCCAGGTCCCAGTAGTGGCCTCTCCCTTGAACGGGCAGGTGGTGCGGGTGGCGCTGGGCCGCAGCAGACCCGGCGTCACGTCGGCCTCGGGCAGGTACCAGCGCGGCAGGAGGCCGGTCTCGTGCAGCAGCAGCTCGCCGGTCGTGTCGACGACGGTCGCCCCGTCGAGCACCCCGCGGATGCGCTCCTGGACCGGGTGCAGGTACAGCGCGTGCGCGGGGGCGACCGACCACAGGTCGGCGTTCAGCTGCCCGGTCGAGGGTCGGGCGAGCGGACCAGTGCCGAGCGTCAGCGACATGCCCGGACCGTAGGCGGGCCACCTCCACTTCACCCGCCCCGGTCCCGCGGTCGGGCAGCCGCTCGCTGCCCGGATCTCGTTGGCGCTGTCTCAGTTCTGTGCGGACGGGTGCCGCGGTCGGGGTTCCCCGTGCTCCGCGACGGCGCGCAGCGCCTCGAGATCGAGTACGACGATCCCTCCGCGGCGCAGCCCGACCAGCTGGGCGGCGCGGAGCTCGCCCAGCAGCTTCGTCGCGGTCTCGCGGGTGGTGCCCACCAGTTCGGCGAGCTGCTCGTGGGTGAGGCGGATCTGCCGGCCGCGCTGGAGGAAGAGCCCCGTCTCCGGCGGCGCGGCGGTGGCCAGCCGGCACAGGACGGCAGCGACGCGTTGCAGACCGGTCTTGAGCACGGTGTCGGCCAGCCGCTGCTCCACTTCGGCGAGCCGGCGGCCCAGCCCGGTGATGATGCGCGTGGCGATCCGGGTGTCGACCAGCAGCATGCTGCGCACGTCCTGCTCGCTCATCAGGCAGAGGACGCTGGGTTCGAGGGTCTCGGCGAAGCCTTCGCCCATGCGTTGGCCGACCAGCTCCATCTCCCCGAACAGCGCCCCGGGTCCGAGGACGGCGAGTGTCAGGCGCCTGCCCTCGGACGAGAGCCGGTAGATGCGCACCGACCCGGCCTTGACGATGAAGAGGACCGGATGCGGTTCGTGCGGCGACCACAGCAGCGTTCCCGCCGCTGCCGTGCGCATCGGCGCGTGGGCCGCCAGATCGGCCATCTCCTGCGGCGTGAGGTCCTGGAAGACCTCGGCCTCCGAGAGGCAGAACACCGGGGTGGTGGGAGACGGCGTGGATGTGCTGCCCGCCTCGGCCGTCACGCTTTCCCCTCCTGCTCCCGGGTGTTCGTCGGGATGCCGCGCTCGCGGTGTCCTGGCGCCACTCTGGCATGAAACCGGCCCGGAAGTGTGTCCTGGCGCACATACCGCGGCGGCGGCCGCCCCTAGCGTCGGGCCCACCGGGCGACCGACGCCCGTCAGATCAGGAGGATGAGATGCGCACGATGGCGAGTGCAACCACGGGCACGACGGCACAGGGCGGCCGCGGAACCTTTGTCCACCGGGTGACCGCGGGCGTGGTCGGCGGCCTGGCCGGAGGCGTGGCCTTCGGTCTGATGATGCAGGCCATGGGCATGATCGGGATGATCGCGCAGCTTGTGGGGAGCACGTCCACGGTGGTGGCCTGGGTGGTTCACCTGGCGATCTCCGCTTTCTTCGGGGCGGCGTTCGGAGCGGTACTCGGCGGTCTGGTCAGGGGGCTGGGCAGCGGGATCCTGCTCGGCGCGGTCTACGGCGTCGTCCTGTGGGTGGTCGGGCCGCTGCTGTTGATGCCCGCCTTCATGGGGATGCCGCTCTTCGTGGTCAACGACATGGCGCTGATGAGCCTGCTCGGCCACGTGGTCTTCGGTGTGGTGCTCGGCGCGGTGGCCGGCGTCATGCTGCGCCGCCGGGCGGTGTAGACGCGGCCGTGACGGTGGGGAGCGACGGGGGGCGAGCGCAGCAGCGGACGGCACCGTTCCGGGGGCCGCTGCTGCAGGTCTACGTCACCGCCGGCTGCCTCGGGTGTGTACGGGCCAGGGAGCTCGTCGCTCACCTGCGCCGCATGCGTCCAGGCGCCGACGTTCAGACGATCGACCTCGACCGGTCACCACCGGAGACCCGCCCGGCCGGCCTCGTCGGCACGCCGACCTATCGGCTAGACGGCCGGGTCCGCTGGCTGGGCAACCCCTCCTCAGAAGAGCTGCTCGCTGTCTGGGACGAGGAGGTCGGACGTAACCAGGAGGAGGCCGACCGACGATGCGCGGGAGAAGGGGTGCCGTAGTGACCGGCCGTCGCGGCACGCTCCTGCGCCAGGGACCGGCGGCGCTCGCCCTCGCCCTGCTGACGGCCTGCTCGGCCGCCACCGGATCCGGTGGCGGTCCGGCCGCGACCGCCCCGTCGGAGAGGGGGATCACGTCAAGTACCGGCGTCGCCGCCACCGCAGCCGTGGGCGCGGCGCCCCTGGGACTGGAGGGACGAATGCTTGACGGCGCCCCGTTCGACTCCGGCGACCTGGCCGGCCGGCCTGTGGTGCTGTGGTTTTGGGCGCCCTGGTGCACGATCTGCCGCGCCGAGGCGCCCGAGGTCGCCGAGCTGGCCGCCGAGTACGCGGGGCGGGTGGAGGTCATCGGGGTGGCCGGCCGCGGCGACGTGCCCTCGATGCGCGAGTTCGTGACCGCGACCGGCACCGGCTCCTTCCCCCACCTCGTCGACGAGGACGGCCGGCTGTGGAACCAGTTCGGTGTGGTGTCCCAGCCGGCCTTCGTCTTCGTCGACCGTTCCAGTCACACCGAGACCTTCGCCGGGGCCCTCGGCGGCGAGGACCTGCGGGCGATCGTCGACGACCTGGCCGCGGGCTAACCGGCGATGGACCCGGGCCTGTTCGCGCTGGCTCTCGTGGCCGGAGCGGTCGCTGCGTTCAACCCGTGCGGCTTCGCTCTGCTG
Source organism: Actinomycetota bacterium (assembly GCA_030773455.1). Classification (GTDB taxonomy): domain Bacteria; phylum Actinomycetota; class Actinomycetes; order Mycobacteriales; family Geodermatophilaceae; genus Geodermatophilus. The sequence continues at coordinate 1,279 of JALYNA010000016.1, read as the reverse complement.
CCGGCCTACCTGGGGCTGCTCGTGGCCGCACCGGACGAGGGCCGGAGCACGGCGGTACGGCGGGCGATCCGCTTCGCCACCGGGATGACCGTCGGATTCGTCGGGGTGTTCGGCCTGGCGAGCGCGGTCGTGGTGCCGGTCGCCGCCGCACTCCAGCGGTATCTGCCGGTGCTGACGGTCCTGATCGGCGTCGGTCTCGTGGTGCTCGGGGTCCGACTGCTGGCCGGGCAGGGCCTGGCGCTGCCCGGCCTCGCCGGGCGGGGCAGGGCCCCCACCAGGAGCTGGCGCTCGCAGTTCGGTTTCGGGGTGTCCTTCGCGCTGGCCTCGCTGTCCTGCACGCTGGCGCCGTTCCTCGCCGTGACCGCCGGCTCCCTGCGCGCCGCCGGTCCGCTCGGCGTCGTCGGGACCTTCGTGGTGTACGCGCTCGGGATGGGCACGGTGGTCCTCGTCCTGTCCCTGGCGGTCGCGTCGGCGCAGGGCTCCCTGGTGCGCTCGATGCGGCGGGCCGGGGCGGTGATCAGCCGGGGCAGCGGCGCTCTGCTCCTCGTGGCCGGGGCCTACGTCGCCTGGTACGGCTGGTTCGAGATCCGGGTGCTGACCGGGACCGCGGTCAGCGATCCAGTGGTCTCTGCGGCGGTCTCGGTCCAGGCGGCGCTGACCCGGTGGGTGGCCGGTCTGGGTGCGGTGGGGGTGCTCGCCCTGGCTGGTGCGGCGGCCGCCGTGGTGGCCGTCCTCGTCCACCGATCGCGCGGCCGCGGGGCGCAGGAGCCGGCGCGGTGAGCCGGCGTGCGGCAACGGCTGGCGCGGCAGCGCTGCTGCTCCTGGGCGCCTGCGGCGCCCCCGCCGCGTCCCCGGAGGACGGCGAGGCCGCCGGCACCCGAAGCGCAGCGACGGCATCCGTGGTGCTGGAGGAGGTCAGCGGCTCCCCGGCGGAGGACGTTCCCTCCGCGCTGGACCGGATCGACGACCCCGCGCTCCCCCAGCCGCTGGTCGACCCGGCGCAGGTGCTCAGCGGCGGGGTCCCGCCGGACGGCATCCCGGCGATCGACGCCCCGCGGTTCGAGCGCGCCGCCGAGGTGGACTGGCTCACTCCGGACGAGCCCGTGCTGGCCCCCGCCATCGGGGAGCCGGCCCGCGCCTACCCGGTGCGGATCATGATCTGGCACGAGATCGTCAACGACACCATCGACGGCCGCGACGTCGTCGTCACCTACTGCCCGCTGTGCAACTCGGCCCTGGCGTTCGACCGGCGCCTCGGGGAGCGGGTGCTCACCTTCGG
>JALYNA010000015.1 GCA_030773455.1 Actinomycetota bacterium | reverse complement strand
TCCTGGGAGCGGGTCGTCGTCGGCCGCAGCTCCGCCTACCGCCCGCTGAAGGGGGCCTGACGTGCGTGCACTGGTGATCGACGACTCTCGCGCCATGCGACGGATCGTGAGCGCGGCGCTGGAGGGGTTCGGCTACGAGACCCGCCAGGCCGGCCACGGGCAGGAGGCGCTCGACGTGCTCCAGGAGGGCTACGCGCCCGACCTGTGCACGACCGACTGGAACATGCCGGTCATGGACGGGCTGCAGTTCGTCTCCACCGTCCGGTCCAACCCCGCCTACCGGGCCCTCACGCCGATGATGGTGACCTCGGAGAGCGAGCAGGGCTAGATCGTCCGCGCGCTCGCCGCCGGCGCGCACGAATACGTGATCAAGCCGTTCACCGCCGATGCGCTCCGCGACAGCTCGCGCTGCTCGGCATGCTGCCCGAGGAGGCCGTCCTGTGACGACCCTGCCCGACACGGGCGAGCGCCGCCGCAGCGCTGACGCCCGCCCGGTCATCACCGCGCTGATCGACGAGGCCACCGTCGAGGCGATCGCCAACGAGGCCTGGATCGCCCTGGTGGGCGAGGACGAGGTGCTCGTGCCGGTCCCCGGCGAGCTGTCGGCCGACGTGCTCTCCGCCTGGGTCGACGTCATCGGTCCCTGGACCGGCAGCGTCGTCCTCACCGCCAATCGGCAGACCGCCCGCCGAGCTGACCCGGGCGCTGCTGGGGAACGCGGCCCCCGGGCTGCTCGACCACGAGGACGTCGCCGACGCCTTCGGCGAGATCGCCAACGTCGTGGGCGGCAACGTCAAGGCCGCCCTCCCCGGCCCCTCGGCCCTCGGTCTCCCGGAGATCGGTCAGGCCCCTGCCGTCCGCAACGCCGACGACGTCTGCCGCATCGCCGTCCTCTGGCGCGGCCAGCCCCTGGTCGTGTCCGTCCACGGCGCCCTGCCGCCCCTGCCCACCCCGCACCACCAGCACGACAACCACCCGCACCGGAACGGAGCGTCCCTGTGAAGATCCTCGTCGCCGACGACAGCCGCGTGATGCGGCAGATCGTCATCCGCACCCTGCGCCAGGCCGGCTACGAGGACCACGACATCGTCGAGGCCGAGGACGGCCGCGACGCCTACGACAAGGTCCAGGCCGAGCGCCCGGACCTGGTGCTGTCGGACTGGAACATGCCGAACATGACCGGGCTGGAGTGCCTGCAGGCCCTGCGCTCGGCCGGCTCCGGCGTCCCGTTCGGCTTCGTCACCTCCGAGGGGTCGGCGGAGATGCGTGAGAAGGCCGCGAACGCCGGCGCGCTGTTCCTCATCGCCAAGCCCTTCAACGAGGACACGTTCAAGGACGCCCTGGAGGGGGTGATCGCATGACCACGCCGCTGACCGTCGTCCTGCCGGACGCCAAGGCCGTCAAGGACATGCTCACCGGCCTGGTCGGCAAGCCCGTCGGCGTGACGCCGGGCGCCCCGGTCACACCCACGCCGAAGTCCCCGGTGTCGGTGGCGGTCTACGTCGACCCGCAGATGTCGATCAACGCCCTCTGCGTCATGGACCTCGGCGCATCGGCCTACACCGGCGCCGCGCTCGCGCTGCTGCCCCCCGGCGGCGCGCAGGACGCCGTGGAGCAGGACGGTGAGCTGACCTCGATGCTCACCGAGGTGCTGCACGAGGTCGTCAACGTGCTCTCGGCGCTGTTCAACGTGCCGGGGTGCCCCGCACTCGAAGCTGTACAAGCTCTACGCTCCCGGCGACGACCTGCCCGCCGACATCGCCGGCATGCTGGCCGCCTTCAACCGGATCGACCTCGCGGTCGACGTCCCCGGCTACGGCAAGGGCGCGCTCTCCCTGGTCATCCCGCCGGGGGCCTGACCCCCGCGACGACCGGACGCCCCGGGACGGCGCCGGAGGCCGACCTCCCGCCGTCCCGAGCGCACCACCACGACGGCCCGGGGCTCTGTGCCCGGGGGCCGTCGTCGTGTGCACGTGGAACGTCAGTTCAGCGCCGGCTCGCGGTCGTCGCTGCGCGTGGGCAGGCAGGCCCAGACGTGCTTGCAGCCCTCGTCGACGTACCAGCCGTGGGCCACCGACAGCCGCGCCACCAGGTACAGCCCCATCCCGCCCTGTGAGGGGTCGCGGTCGACCGCCGGGCTCGGCATGGTGTCCGGATCGCGGTCGCTGACGTCGAGCAGCCAGCCGCCGCTACCGGCGATCACCGTGGCGACGACGGGGCAGAGCCCGTGCCGCAGCGCATTGGACGCGAGCTCGTCGAAGGCCAGGATCAGCCGCTCGGCCGCCGTGTCCTCGTCGTCGTCCCTCCGGAACCCGACGCCGTCGAGCCGGGCACGCAGCACCGCCCGCGCCGCCGGCAGCTCGGCGATGGCCTGCAGATCCCACCGCCACACTTCACCCCGGCCGTCCGGTAGCGGGCGCAACGGCCACGCGAGTCGACCCACTGCCCTCTCCGTCCGTTGCTGTCTTCGGCGCACACGGGTTGCCCACCTGGCCGCACGCTCAACCGTGCTGTGAGGCTTCAGGACACGTGTAGTGACGCGCCTCTCGTCGGTGCCGGTCCGCGCGGCCGGCGGCAGGGCCGGACTCCCGACGGCGTCGGCCTAGCTGCGGGCGGTGGCCTCGCGGACGGCGGCGGCGACCTCCTCCACGCCCTGCGAGGCCCACACGATCGAGTAGTGGTTGGTGTCGGGCACCTCGCGGGCGGTGATGCCACTGGCCTCCAGACCGAGCTGGGCCAGCCGCACCTCGTCGTAGAGGCCCGGCGTCTGGTCGAGCAGCCCCCGGGTCGCCCACAGCAGGGTGGCCGGCACCGGCAGGTCGGTGGTGGCCTCGAGCACCCGCTCGTTGAGCAGCACGTCCCCGCCATCCACCCGCACCGCCTCGGGCACGCACGCGCTACGCAGCGCCGGCGGCTCGCTGACCAGGTCCCGCGCCAGGTAGGCCGCCACCGAGGGGACGTCGACCCACGGGCCGACCGCCGGGTGCTGCGCCCAGAAGGCCCGCACCGCGGCGAGGTCGGGGAAGGTCATCGACAGCCGGGCCAGCGACGGGCCGAGGACGGCGGAGAGCATCGCGTCGACGTCGGCGCCCGGCGGCTGGGGGAACGCCAACCCGCCGTCGACCAGGACCAGGCCGTGCACCCGGTCGCGTGCCGTCCCGGCGGCGGCGAGGGCGGCGACGAAGGCACCCATGGAGTGCCCGACGAGGACCGCGGCGTCGGCCCCGGCGCCGCCGTCCGCCCCGAGGGAGTCCAGCAGCGCGGCGACGTCGGCCGCGTGCGCCTCGATGCCGTACGGCCCGGGCAGGCCCGCCGAGGCCGCCCGGCCGCGCAGGTCGGGGGCGACCACCTCGAACTCGCCGGCCAGGGCGCCGGCCACCCGCGCCCAGGCCATGGCGTTGCCGGTGATGCCGTGCAGGAGGACGGCGATCGGGGCGCCGGGCGCGTCGGCCGGCCAGTGCAGCGCGGCCAGCTCACCGCCCTGCACCGGGACGTTGATCAGCTCGGGGTCACGGGTGGGGGCGGTCACGCCACCAGCCTGCCGGGACGGCGTCCAACGTGCAGCCCGTGCCCACCCGGCGAGATCGGCGGCCCCCCGCGGGGCGGCCCCGTCCCGGGCCCCGCCCTGAGCTGGCCAAGGGTGGGGAGGACGGGGTCCTTCTCCGAGTGGCGGGGGGCAGGGGCGGCCCCGTCCAGGGCACCGCCCCGAGCTTGCGAGGGGTGGGGAGGACGGGGCAATGCCGGTGACTTAGCGCGTTGCTGCAGGTCAGGCATGTGAGCGGCAAGCGCGGGGCGTAGCAGCGGTCGGCGTGGCGGCACCGTTGAGAAGGAAGCTCCCGGTAGGACGGCGATCGACCAAGATCAAACGTCCGGTGCCGGGAGCTTCGATGCCGAAGTCTGCCACCCTCGCTGTCCCCGCGGTCGCATCCGCAGCCGCCGCAGTCGATGACCGTGCGGAGGTGTCCGTGGCGGTTCCGGCCGAGAGGGGACTGCCGCTGCGGTTGGGAGTGCTGACCGAGCACATCCCGCCGGCGCTGGTCGATCAGGCGGTGGCCGACGCCGGTCGGGTGCAGCGCCGCTGCCGGCTGCTGCCGGCGCGGGCGGTGGTGTACTTCGTGCTCGGGTTGTGCCTGTTCAGCGGCGCCGATGCCGCCGGACCGCCCGGCTACCGCAGTGTGCTGCGGTCGCTGACCGCCAGTTGCGCCAGGTCTGCCGGCTGCCCCTGCCCAGCAGTGCGGCGCTGACCCGGGCCCGGCAGCGGCTGGGCGCCGCCCCGCTGCGGCTGCTGTTCGGCCGGCTGCGCGGGCCGCTGGCCGACTCGGCCATGCCGGAGGCGTTCGCCTTCGCCGGCGGATCGTGGCCTGGGACGGCACCGGCATCGATGCCGCCGACACGCCGGCCAACGCGGTGTTCGGCCGGGCCGGCGGCACCGGGCAGCCGCAGCTGCGGCTGTTGGCGCTGATCGAGTGCGGCAGCCACGCTCTGCTGGCCGCCGTCTTCGACGGCGTCGGCGCGGTCAGCGAGCAGGCCCTCGCGCGGCGGGTGCTCGAGGAGCTGCGGCCGGGCATGCTGCTGCTGGCCGACCGCAACTTCCCCGGCTACCAGCTGTGGGGGCTGGCCGCCGCGACCGGCGCGGACCTGGCCTGGCGGATCAAGAACCACCAGGCGTTCGTGCCGCTGCGGCGGCTGCCGGACGGCTCGTTCTACTCGGTGATGGGCACGCCGGTCGAGAACGTCCGCTACGGCCAGGCCCGGGCCGCCGGCCGGCCGCTGGCTGGCCCGCCGGCTGGGCACCGGGTGGGCACCGGGTGGGCATCATCGAGTACACCGTCACCGTGCACGCCGCCGACGGCAGCACCCGCACCGAACCGTTTCGGCTGGTCACCACCCTGCTGGACCACCGGCAGGCGCCCGCCGAGCAACTAGCCGCGCTCTACCACGAACGCTGGGAAAGCGAGCTGGGCTACGGCGAGCTCAAGACCCGGCTGCGCGGCGCCGGGTTCATCCTGCGCTCCCGCTGCCCCGAGCTGGTCCGCCAGGAGATGTTCGCCTCCTCGTCGTCTACCAGACGCTGTGCGCACTGCGGGTGGCCGCCGCACAGACCGCCGACATCGATCCCGACCGGATCTCCTTCACCATCACCGTCCGGCTGGCCCGCGACCAGGCCGGTACCCAGGCCGCAGCGACCTCGGGCAGCCTGCAGCACGCCATTGACCAGGCCATCACCGACTTGCTCGATGACCTGCTACCGCCCCGACGGTCACGGTCCTATGCACGGGTCAAGCGACCGGCGAAGAACACCTACCCGAGGCGCAAGCATGATCACGTCCGACCACCGAGCAAGGTCAGCTACGCGCTCACCGTCACGGGCCACAGCCCCTACCTGGGCAAACACCTTAAGTAAGCGGCATTGGGAGGACGGAGTCCTTTTTCAATCGGGGTGGCTGAGCAGGTAACGGCCGAAGTGCGGGACGGTGAAGGCGATCTGGCCGCGCTCGGCGGAGTAGACCAGCCCCTTCTTGATCAGCGAGTCACGAGCGGGAGAGAGGGACGCGGGCTTGCGGCCCAGCGACAGCGCGACCTCCGACGTCGCCACCGCACTGCCGCTCGGCCCGCCCAGCTCGGCCATCGCGTGCATGTACTCCCGCTCGGCCGGGGTGGCCCGGTCGTAGCGGGAGCCGAAGAAGCCCACCGCCAGCTCGGCCTCGGCGATCGGGGCCGCCATGGCGACGTCGGCCGCGGTGATGGGGGAGGCGGCGGCCACGTCCCAGGTGACCTTGCCGTAGGCCTGCACGAAGTACGGATAGCCGTCGGCGGCCGCGTAGAGGGCGTCCAGGGCCTCGGCCTCGAAGGTGATCTCCTCGCGCTCGGCGGGGGCGAGCAGTGCCCGGTCGGCGGCGGGGCGGTCGAGCCGGTCAATGCGCAGGTAGCGGAACAGTCGCTCGGAGTAGCTCTTCGACGCCGACAGCACCGCCGGCAGGTGCGGCAACCCCGCGCCGACGACGATCAGCGGCGCCCCCTGCTGGGACAGCTCGTGGCAGGCCGCGCAGATGGCCGAGACGTCGTCGCTCTGCACGTCCTGCATCTCGTCGATGAACAGCGCCACGCCCTTGCCCACGTCGGCGGCCAGCCCCGCGGCGTCGCTGAGCAGCTCGACCAGGTCGATCTCCATGTCCCCGGAGTCCGCCCGCCCGCCGGCGGCCGGCACGTCGATGCCCGGCTGCCAGCGGTTGCGCACCTTGCCGTCCCCCGACTGCCGCAGCGCGAAGGCCTTGAGCACCCCCAGGACGGCGTCCATCGACTCCTGGTCGGGGTGCCGCAGCTCGCGCAGCGCCATGTGCAGCGCCGAGGAGACCGGCCGGCGCAGCGACTGGTCCGGCCGGGCCTCGATCTTGCCGGTGCCCCAGCCGCGGCCGATCGCCGCCGAGCGCAGCTGGTTGAGCAGCACCGTCTTGCCCACGCCGCGCAGCCCGGTCAGCACCAGGGAGCGCTCCGGGCGGCCGTGCGCGATCCGTTCCAGGACGACGTCGAACGCCGACAGCTCGCCGTCCCGCCCGGCCAGCTCGGGTGGGCGCTGTCCGGCACCGGGGGCGTACGGGTTCCGCACGGGGTCCATGTCGGGCACCGTATGCGCGCCTCTAGCCGGACCCGTAGAAGCTCCTAGAGAGCCCGATCGTGTCGCGACACCGGTCGCGCGTCGTCACGATCGGTGCCCGCGAATCCCTCGTCCGGACGGGCGGGAGGGCGCAGGCCGCCGTCCCGCCGGGCAGCCGCATGCGGTTGGCCGCGACCAGCCGGTACACCGCGGCGGCCAGCGTGCTGACCGGCGGGACCTGCAGCAGTCGGCCCAGCAGTGCCCACCCGGACCCGGCCGCGCGGAGGGCTGTGGTGACCGCGCGCGCCCCGGCGACCGCTCGCGCCCCGCCGACGACGTGCCCCGTGCGCGGGACCCACAGCACCTCGCGCCGCGCGCGCGCCGCGGTGGTGCCGACGGCGGCGAGGTCGGCGCCCTGCCAGGGGACGACGGCGCAGTCGGGGGCAGCACCCGCCGGGCGACGGAAGCCGAAAGCGTGCAGAACCCGCAGTCGCCGTCGTAGACCAGCGCCGGTTGCTGCACGATGCCCCTCATCTCCCCTCGTCTCCCGATGATCATGGGGTTGTTGCGGGCGACCGCCACGACTCGCCGACGCGGGCGGCAGGAACCCCATGATCCTCGCCGGAGGGGTGCGGCCGTCGAGGGTGGTCTGCCGCTGTCTACTGGCCCGGCTAGAGAGTCGTAGAAGCCGCGACACACAGGGCACTGACAGGGTCCGCGGCTAGCGTGGGGAGCGTGCTGGGGTTCCTGGTCAAGGTCGTCCTCATGGCCGCCGTCTTCTACGGCGTCGCCTACCTGCTCGACGGCATCGAGGTGCTCCCGAACCCGGCCGGGCCGCTCGGCGAGCCCGGCACCTACCTGTGGATCGCGCTGCTCTTCGCGGTGGTCAACGCGGTCGTCGGGCCGGTCCTGCGGTTGCTGTCCCTGCCGTTTGTGCTGGTCACGCTGGGGTTGTTCCTCCTCGTGGTGAACGCCGCCCTGCTTGGCATCACCGCGGCCATCAGCGACCGGCTGCAGGTCGACGGGCTCGGTGCCGCCATCGTCGGCGGGCTGCTGCTGGCCGTGGGCGGCTGGGTCGCCGACCAGCTCACCGAGCGCAGCTGATCCGGTTCGGCCCCCTGCAGGGGCCCGACGCGGCCCCGTCCCGGGTCCCGCCCTGAGCCTGCGAAGGGTGGGAGGGACGGGGTCCTTCTCCGGTGGGGGGCAGGGGGTCCTTCTACTAGCGTCAGGCGTCATGACCCGCCCTCCCGGCACGGTCCCGGCGATCCCGGTACCGGCCCCTGCGGACGATGGCACGCCCGCCGCCACGACCGATCTCGCCGCCCTCGAGGCGGCCCGCGGCGAGAAGCGCCGCCTGCTGGAACGGGCCGCCCGGACGGCGGTGGACCGCGGCCCGGGGCTGCCGGCCGGCTGCGGTGCCGCCGACGTCCCGGCGTTGCTGCGCCGCTACTACTGGAGCGAGCCGGCCGTCGAGGTCCTCGACCACGACCCGGCCGACCTCGCCGCCCTGGCGCTGCGCCACCTGCGCCTGGCCGAGGTGCGCCCCGAGGGGTCGGCCACCGTCGACGTCCAGGAACTGCCCGCCCGCGGCGGCGCCGGGCCGCGGGCGCTGGTGCTTGTCGTCACCGACGACATGCCCTTCCTCGTCGACTCGGTCACCGCCGAGGTGGTGCGGCAGGGCTTCGGCCTCGAGCACGTCGTCCACCCGGTGCTGGTGGTCCGCCGGGACGTGACCGGGCGGATCCGGGCGTTCTGCGACAGCGCCGAGCCCGGTGCGTGCGGCCCCGACGCGCTGGCCGAGTCCTGGATGGCCGTCGTCCTCGACGGGCCGCTGGACGCCGAGGCGACCGGCGACCTGGTCGCCGGGCTGCGCACCGTGCTGGCCGACGTCCGTGCCGTCGAGGAGGACGCCGCGCGGATGCGGACCCGCGCCCTCGAGCTCGCCGACCGGCTGGAGCGGGAGCCCGCGCCGGACTCCCCGGACCCGGCCGACGACCCGGCTGAGGCGGCGGCACTGCTGCGCTGGCTCACCGACGGCCACTTCGTGCTGCTCGGCGCCCGCGACGTCGACCTCATCGACGCCGGGGGCCGCACGACGGCCCGTCCGGTCGCCGGCAGCGGGCTGGGCGTGCTGCGCGGGGACGACGGCATCGGCACCGCCCCCGGGGGCCCCCGGGCCACGACGCTGCTCGCGGTGACCAAGGCCGACGCCCGCTCGACGGTGCACCGCCGCACCTGGCTGGACCTGGTGACGGTCACCCTGCCCGGTGTGGACGGCGGCCCGGCGCGCCAGCACCGCCTGGTCGGCCTGTTCCCCTCTGCGGCGGCCGCGCACACCGTCCGCGAGGTGCCGCTGGTGCGCCGCCGGGTGGCCGAGGTGGTCGAGCGGTCCGGCGTCCCGGCCGACAGCCACACCGGCAAGGAGCTGCTCGAGGTCCTGGAGACCTACCCCCGCGACGAGCTGTTCCAGGTCGGGACCGACGAGCTGCTGCCGGTCGCGCTGGCCGTGCTGCACCTGCAGGAGCGCCGGCAGACCCGGCTGTTCCTGCGGCGGGACCCCGGCGGCCGCTTCTGGTCGGCCATCGTCTTCCTGCCCCGCGACCGGTACACGACGCAAGTCCGGCTGGCGGTGCAGCAGCTGCTGCTGGAGCGGCTGGGCGGCAGCAGCATCGAGTACACCGCCCGGGTCACCGAGTCGGTGCTGGCCCGGCTGCACTTCGTCGTCCGCCCGCCGGTCGCGCGGGGCGGGCGGCCCACGCTGCCCGACGTCGACGTCCCCGCGCTGCAGGAGGCGTTGGCCGCCGTCGCCCGCAGCTGGACCGACGAGCTGTCCGACGCCCTCGCCGCCCGCTACGGCGCCGACGCCGAGCGCCGGCTGTCCCGGGTCGCCGACGCCTTCCCCGCCGCCTACCAGGAGGACTTCCCGGCTGCGGCCGCCGTCGAGGACCTCGAGCGGCTCGACGGCCTGGCCGACGGCGAGCTCGGCCTGGTGCTGCGCCGCCCGGCCGGTACGTCGTCGGCCGAGCCGCGGCTGGCCGTGTACCGGGTGGGGGAGCGGCTGCTGCTGTCCGACGTGCTGCCGATGCTGCAGCACCTGGGCGTGGACGTCGTCGACGAGCGGCCCTACGAGATCGACCGGATCGGCGCGCCGCCCGCCTGGATCTACGACTTCGGGCTCACCGCGCCCGCCGGCGACCTGCCCTTCCCCGGCTCGCTGCCCGAACGGTTCACCGAGGCGCTGTCTGCGGTGTGGCGCGGCGACGCCGAGGACGACGGCCTCGGCGCGCTGGTGCTGCTGGCCGGGCTGAACTGGCGGCAGGTGACCGTCGTCCGCGCCTACGTGCAGTGGCTGCGGCAGGCCGGGCTGCCCTTCGGCCAGCGGTACGTGGAGACGACGCTGGCCGCCCACCCCGACGTGGTCGCCCGGGTGGTGGCGCTGTTCGAGGCCCGGTTCTCCCCGGGCCGGGACGGCGCGCGGGCGGCCCGCACCGACGAGCTGGTCGCCTCGCTGCGGCAGGCGATCGGCGCGGTCGAGTCGCTGGACGCCGACCGGGTGCTGAGCGCCATGCTCGCCGCCGTCCTGGCCACCCAGCGCACCACCTACTACGCCGGTGGCCCGCTGGCGCTCAAGCTGCACCCGGCGCGGGTACCCGACGTGCCCGAGCCGCGCCCGGCCCGCGAGGTGTGGGTGAGCTCGCCGCGGGTGATGGGCGTGCACCTGCGCTTCGGCGCGGTCGCGCGCGGCGGGCTGCGCTGGTCCGACCGGCACGAGGACCTGCGCACCGAGGTGCTCGGCCTGGTGAAGGCGCAGATGGTGAAGAACACCGTCATCGTGCCGACCGGCGCCAAGGGCGGCTTCGTCGTCCGCAAGTCGCCGGCGGAGAGCGAGGGCCGGGACGCGTGGCTCGCCGAGGGGCAGGCCTGCTACCGGCTGTTCGTCGGCGCGCTGCTGGCCCTCACCGACAACCTGGTCTCCGACAACGCCCACCCGCCCAGCGTCGTCCCGCCGGAGCGGGTGGTGCGGCACGACGACGACGACCCCTACCTCGTCGTCGCCGCCGACAAGGGGACGGCGACCTTCTCCGACCTGGCCAACGCGGTTGCGCTGGAGCGCGGTTTCTGGCTGGGCGACGCCTTCGCCTCGGGTGGCTCGGTCGGCTACGACCACAAGGCCATGGGCATCACCGCCCGGGGCGCCTGGGAGTCGGTGACCCGGCACTTCCGCGAGCTCGATCTCGACGTCCAGTCGCAGGACTTCACCGTCGTCGGCGTCGGGGACATGTCCGGCGACGTCTTCGGCAACGGGATGCTGCTGTCGGAGCACATCCGGCTGGTGGCCGCCTTCGACCACCGGCACGTGTTCGTCGACCCCACGCCCGACGCCGCGACCTCGTTCGCCGAGCGGAAGCGGCTGTTCGAGCTGCCCCGCTCCTCGTGGGCGGACTACGACGCCGCGCTGATCAGTCCCGGCGGCGGCGTGTGGCCGCGGACGGCCAAGTCGATCCCGGTCAGCGAGCCGATGCGGACCGCGCTGGGCCTGGCCGGCGACGTCGACTCCCTCTCCCCGGTCGAGCTCATCCGTGCCGTGCTGCTGGCGCCGGTCGACCTGCTGTTCAACGGCGGTATAGGCACCTACGTCAAGGCCTCCACCGAGAGCTCGGCGGACGTGGGCGACAAGGCCAACGACACCGTCCGGGTCGACGGCCGCGACCTGCGGGTGCGGGTCGTGGGGAGGGCGGCAACCTCGGCCTCACCCAGCGTGGCCGGGTCGAGTACGCGCTCACCGGCGGGCGGGTGAACACCGACGCCATCGACAACTCCGCCGGCGTGGACACCTCCGACCACGAGGTCAACATCAAGATCGCGCTGGACCGGGTGGTCCGGGCCGTCGAGCTGGACGCCGGGGGCCGCGCGGCACTGCTCGCCGAGATGACCGACGAGGTCGCCGCCGCCGTCCTGACCGACAACCACGCGCAGAACGCCACCCTCGCCGTCGAGGTGGCCTCCGCGCGCAGCTTGCTGGACTCGCACGCCCGGTTCCTGCGGGCGCTGGAGCGCTCCGGCCGGCTGGTGCGCGGCGTCGAGTTCCTCCCCGACGACCGGCAGCTCGCCGAGCGCCGGCGGGACGGGCAGGCGCTCACCGGCCCGGAGCTCTCGGTGCTGCTGGCCTACGCCAAGCTCGAGACGGGGGACGCCGTCCTGGGTTCCGGCCTGCCCGACGACCCGGCGCTGGAGGAGCTGCTGGTCGGCTACTTCCCGGCCGAGCTGCGCCGGCGCTTCCCCGCGGCGATCAGCGGGCACCCCCTGCGGCGGGAGATCGTCGCCACCGCGCTGACCAACCGCGCGGTCAACGTCGCCGGAGTGACCGGGCTGTTCCGGCTCGCCGAGGAGACCGGGGTGCCGCTGGCCCGGGTGGTGCAGGCGCACGCGGTGGCCTGGGCGGTGTTCGAGGTGGACCGGCTGTGGGCGCCGTCCGCCCGCTGGACAACCGGGTCCCCGCGGCAACCCAGGTGGAGCTGCGCACCGAGGCGACCCGGCTGGCCGAGCGGGCCGCGCGGTGGCTACTGGGGCTGCCCGGGCTGGTGGGGGAGCAGGCCGCGCCCCTGGGGAGCGTGACGGACCGGTTCGCCGCGCCGGTGGCCGCGGTGCACGCCGGGCTGCCGTCGTGGCTGCTCGGTGCCGAGGCGGCCGCCCACGCCG
>JALYNA010000014.1 GCA_030773455.1 Actinomycetota bacterium | reverse complement strand
TGCCGCCGCCGTTCGCCAAGGCCGCCGTCATCGAGGCCGTCGACGCGCAGATCGGGCTCGCCGTCGTCATCACCGAGGGCATCCCGGTGCACGACTCGACCTACGTCTGGGCCCACGCCCAGGGCGGGTCCACGCGCATCATCGGCCCGAACTGCCCGGGCCTGATCAGCCCGGAGCGCTCCAACGCCGGCATCATCCCGGCCAACATCACCAAGCACGGCAAGATCGGGCTGGTCAGCAAGTCCGGCACCCTGACCTACCAGATGATGTATGAGCTCCGGGACATCGGTTTCTCCGCCTGCGTCGGCATCGGTGGCGACCCGGTCATCGGCACCACGCACATCGACTGCCTGCAGGCCTTCCAGGACGACCCCGAGACCGAGGCCATCGTCATGATCGGTGAGATCGGCGGCGACGCCGAGGAGCGGGCCGCGGACTTCATCAAGGCCAGCGTCACCAAGCCGGTCGTCGGCTACGTCGCCGGCTTCACCGCTCCCGAGGGCAAGACCATGGGCCACGCCGGGGCGATCGTCTCCGGCTCGGCCGGTACCGCACAGGCGAAGCAGGAGGCACTCGAGGCCGCCGGCGTCCGCGTCGGCAAGACCCCGTCGGAGACCGCCCGCCTCATGCGGGAGATCGTCGGCGCCTGACGTCGCAGGCCCCCGCACCACCACGGCCCGGTGACGCCGCACAGGGTCCACCGGGCCGTGGCGTCTGCGGGGCCGTGGCGTCTGCGGGGCCGTGGCGTCTGCGGGTCTGCGGGTCTGCGACGGCGTTCTCCCGGGGACGGCGGGTGTGCCGCGGTTGCACGTGCTGCCGGCGGTGTCCACGATCCGCGCAGCCACACGGCCACGACCGAGGAGCGCTCCGCGATGACCAGCCAGCCGCCGCAGCCGCCGGGCGAGGGCGAGGACGAGCGCCGTCGGGAGAGCGGGCCTCCCGCACCAGCGCCCCCGATGCCAGGGCCGCCGCAGCAGGAACAGCAGGGGTACGGCCCGCCGGGCTATGGCCAGCCGTCGGCTTACGGCCCGCCGGGCTATGGCCAGCCGTCGGCTTACGGCCCGCCGGGCTATGGCCAGCAGCCGTCGTCCGGGCAGGCGCCCTACGGCCAGGGTTGGCCGGGTTACGGCGCGCCGCCGGCCCCCTACCTCCAGCCGGGCCGCGGCATGCCGTACCCGCAGCAGCCCTACGGGCAGCCGCAGTACGGGCCGCCCCAGTACGGGCCACCGCAGTACGGGCAGCCACCGTGGACCCCGCCGGCCCACGGCCAGCTCCAGTACGGCCAGCAGCCGCCCTGGGGCCCGCCCTACGGGCAGCAGCAGCCGTACGGGCCGCCGGCCGGCACGCGCACGCGGGCCGGCGTGGATGGCGGGAGGCCGGACCGGGGCGACCTCCTAGTCGCCCTCTGCGCCGCGGCCTTCCTCCTCTTCGCCGCCCTGCCGTGGTTCACCTTCGACTTCGGGTTCGGCTTCGCCGAGTCGATCAACGGCTTCGACTTCGGGCTCGTCACGGCCGCGGCCGTGCTCCTCGTCGCCGCCGGGGTGTGGGCGCTGCTGCCCGCCGTCGTGGACCTTCGCCTGCCGTTCCCACGGGGCTCCGTCACCGTGGGCCTGACCGCGCTGGCCTTCCTGCTGACCCTCGCCGAGTGGCTGAGCACCTTCGAGGGGAGCTTCAGCCTCTTCGCGCTGCTCACCGTCCTCGCCGTGTCGGCGGCTCTCGCCGTCGCCGTCCGCACGCTGCTGCGCCGGCTGCGCACCCGGCCGGGTGCGGCCGGTGGCGGCGCGAGCTGGCCTGCCCCGCAGCAGCCGGGCCGGCCGTGGCAGCCCACCGGGCAGCAGCCGGCCCCGGAGCAGCCCTCGCCGGGCTCCACCGCCTCCGGCGCCGGCTCCGATCCCTCCGCGTAGTCCTCCTCACTGCCGACCTCCGAGATCGCCGGGCGCGTGGTCCGGCGATCCGGGCCCGGCCTTGGGACAGTGGGGGCGTGGTTCCCCTGCTCGCCCGACTGAGCCTGCCCGGGCAGCGGGACCCGGGCGCCCGCAGCCTGCGGCACGCCCCCGTCCTCGCCGCCGTGGCGAGCGCCGCCGTCACGGTGCTCGGCCTGCTCGGCGTGGGCCTGGCATCGGTCGTGGTGCAGACGCTCGACCCGGCCGGCGGGCTGCCGGTCGCGGGCTCGGCGCGCCTGGCCGGGCAGCTGTGGCTGCTCGCCCAGGGCGGTGGTCTCGCCCTGGAGTCCGGCCCGCTGGTGCTCGCACCGCTGCTGCTCACCTTTGCCGTCGCCTGGGGGCTGTCCAGCGCCGGCCGGGGCGTCGTCCGCGCCTGCGACCTCTCCGGCGGGCAGCCGCTCGCCGGCGCCCTGGCCGCCGCGGTCGGCATGCACGCGCTGCTGTCCGTGCTGGTCGCGCTCCTCGTCGACACCCCGAGGGCGCAGGTCGACCTGCTGCGGACCGCGGTCGGCGCCGCCGTCCTCGCCGTCCTCGCCGTCGGCTGGGGGACGGCCCGCGACTCCGGCCTGCTCGACGACGTGCTCGACCGCCTGCCCCGGCCGGTGCGGCCCCTGCTGCGCGCGGTAGCGGCCGGTCTGCTGACCGCGGGAGCCCTCGGCCTGCTGGTGGTGGCCGTGGCCCTGGCCGCCGACGCACGGGGCTACGCGGCGCTCTCGGCGTCCCTCGGCGGCTCCGGTGCCGGTGCGGTCGGGCTGCTGGCGCTCGGCGTCCTGCTGCTGCCCAACGCCGCCGCCGCGGTCATCGGCCTGGCCGCCGGGCCGGGCTTCGCCGTCGGCAGCGGCACCCTCGTCTCCGTGCACGGCGTCACGCTGGGCGCGGTCCCGGCGCTGCCGCTGCTGGCCACGCTGCCCGACACCCAGG
>JALYNA010000013.1 GCA_030773455.1 Actinomycetota bacterium | reverse complement strand
GTGGTGGACCTCGTAGCGCTCCTTGAGGCCGCGCAGGATGCCGATCGTGTCCTCGACCGAGGGCTCGCCGACGAAGACCTGCTGGAAGCGGCGCTCCAGCGCCGGGTCCTTCTCGATGTGCTCGCGGTACTCGTCGAGCGTGGTGGCCCCGACCATCCGCAGCTCACCGCGGGCGAGCATCGGCTTGATCATGTTGCCGGCGTCCATGGCGGAGTCGCCGGTGGCCCCGGCGCCGACGATGGTGTGCAGCTCGTCGATGAAGGTGATAACCTGCCCCTCTGCCTCGGTGATCTCCTGCAGGACGGCCTTGAGCCGCTCCTCGAACTCACCGCGGTACTTCGCGCCGGCCACCATCGAGCCCAGGTCCAGCGCCATCAGCCGCTTGCCCTTGAGGCTCTCCGGGACGTCGCCGGCCACGATCCGCTGGGCCAGGCCCTCGACGATCGCCGTCTTGCCCACGCCGGGCTCGCCGATCAGCACCGGGTTGTTCTTGGTGCGCCGGGACAGCACCTGCACGACGCGGCGGATCTCGGTGTCCCGGCCGACGACCGGGTCGATCTTCCCGTCGCGGGCGCGCTCGGTGAGGTCGACGGCGTACTTCTCCAGCGCCTGAAATGTGTTCTCCGGGTCGGCGGTGGTCACCTTTCGGGTGCCGCGGACCGTGCGGAAGGCGGCCAGCAGCGCCTCTCGGGTCGCGCCGGCACTGCTCAGCACCGCGCCGGCCTCGCCGTCCGAGCCGGCCAGGCCCACCAGCAGGTGCTCGGTGGAGACGAACTCGTCGCCCAGCGCACTGGCCTGCTCCCCCGCGGCGTTGAGCACGCGGAGCAGCTCGCGGGACGGCGAGGGTGCGGGCACGGTCGCGCCGCTGACGCTCGGCATCCGCCGCAGCGCGGCATCGGTCTTGGCCCGCACGTCGGCGACGTCGGCTCCCACGGCCTTGAGCAGCGGGCCGGCGATGCCGTCGGTCTGCTCGAGCAGCGCGGCGAGCAGGTGCAGGGGCTCGAGCGCGGCCTGGCCACGGTCGACCGCGAGCCGCTGGGCGGCGGTGACGGCCTCCTGCGAACGGGTGGTCAGCTTGCTCTGCATGGTCTGGGGGAACGGTCCTCTCGGGAAGGGCCGGGCGCGCCGGCCGAGATGCTGTCGAGCAGTCCAACGTCGACCAGGTTGAGTCTGTTCCACTCAACCTCGCTGCGCCGCTTCCCCAGGACCCGGCCGCCTACCCAGTGTGGGGCATGACAGGGGGCAACCCCCGTGCCGGTCGCGGCCGGGGCCTAGAATCCGCAGGATGACGCGTCTTCCGGCACCGAGCGCGCTCCTCGAGGACCAGTTGTGCTTCGCGCTCTACGCCGCCTCCCGGGCGATTACTGCGCGCTACCGCCCACTGCTCGACGCCCTCGGTCTCACCTATCCGCAGTACCTCGTGATGATGCTGCTGTGGGAGGAGGACAACCAGACCGTCGGTCAACTGGGTGCCCGCCTCTCGCTGGACAGCGGCACGCTCTCCCCGCTGCTGAAGCGGCTCACCACCGCGGGCCTGGTCACCCGCCACCGCCGCGTGGAGGACGAGCGATCCGTCGCCATCGCCCTGACCGACGCCGGCCGGGCGCTGCGGGACAGGGCCGAGGCCATCAACGAGGAGATCATCTGCGCTCTCGGCATAGACGCCGACGAGTTCGCCGACCTCAGGGCCAAGCTGAACCTCGTCGCCGAGCGGGTCACGACCAACTGACCCCAGATGGGTTGTCCACGACGGACCAGGGGTAGCGCACCCGCGATCCATCCCAGTCCCAGAAGGAGGACCCATGCCCACCCGTACCGCTCGCACCGCCTGGAACGGCACCCTGCAGGAGGGTTCCGGCCAGGTCGAGCTGTCCAGCTCGAAGGTCGGCACCTACGAGGTGTCGTTCCCCAAGCGCGTGGCCGAGGACGCCCACGGCACGACCAGCCCCGAGGAGCTCATCGCGGCCGCGCACTCCTCGTGCTTCGCGATGGCCCTGTCCAACGAGATCGCCAAGGCCGGCGGGACCCCTCAGTCACTCGAGGTCTCCGCGGACGTCACGCTGGGCCAGAAGAACGGCGGCCCGCACATCACGAAGATCGCGATCACCGTCCGCGGTGAGGTCGAGGGCCTCGACGCCGCCGGCTTCGAGCAGGCCGCCCAGGCGGCCAAGGCCGGTTGCCCGGTGAGCAAGGCGCTGGCCGGCGTCGACGAGATCAGCCTGGACGCGACGCTGGAGAGCTGAAAGAGGACCGCCCTGCCCCCACCGCTCGTCGAAGGACCCCGTCCTCCCCACCCTCCGCAAGCTCAGGGCGGGGCCCGGGACGGAGCCGGCGGGACCCCTGCAGAGGGGCCCGCCCGGCTCACTGCGGCGGCACGAGCACCGACCAGCCGTGCCGCCGCACCCGCCAGGTCCGTGCCGGGACGCCCTCCTCGACCTCGCCGTCCGCGTCGAGGTCGACCGGGCCGCCGGTGACCGAGACCTGGCGACCCCGCAGCACCAGGACGTCGGGCCGGTCGACGTGGTCCCCGGATGTGAGCGCCGCCGCGAAGGCGGCACGGGCGACCGGGCCGGTCGCGATCGAGACCACCACGTCGGCCAGCCCGTCGTCCGGCTCGGCGTCCGGGGCCAGCGGCGTCCCACCGCCGATCGAGCGGCCCGTGCAGACGCCGAGCATCAGCACGTCGCAAGTGCCGTCGGCCGCCCACCCCTCGGACGGGTGGGTCACGACCCGGCCGTCGACCTCGACCCGCAGCGGCCAGCCGGGACTGCTCATCCCGGCCAGCGCCGCGCCCACCGGGTAGGCGGCCACACCGAGCCGCTCCTTGAGCCGGTCGGCCTGCGCACCGGCGCGCGCCCCGACCCCGGCGTGCACCGCGTTGACCACCAGGCCGCCGGCGTCGTCGTCCAGCAGGTCCAACGGGCGGGGCCGTCCGGCGAGGACAGCGGCCGCCCCGTTGCGCGGGTCCAGGGGCAGGCCGAGGGTCCGCGCGAGGTCGTTGCCGGTGCCGCGGGCCACGATGCCCACCGGTTCGGCCGGGTCCAGGGCATCCGCCCGGTCCAGGGCGCGCGCCACGGCGTGCACCGAGCCGTCCCCGCCCAGCACGACGATCCGGCGTCCGTCCCGGCCGGCGACCGCCGCGTCCAGCTCGGCTGCCGAGCCGGTCGCGAGCAGCTCGACGTCGGCGCCCGCGCGCAGCGTCCGCACCGCGGCCTCGACCTCGCCGTCCCCGGCCGAGCCGGCAGCGCGGTTGACCACTACCAGCAGCCGAGGCGTCCCGCTCACCGCCGCACCGTAGCCGGAAGTGACGGAGGGGGGCCCCGTCCCGGGCCCCGCCCCAAGCTCGCGAGGGGCGGGAAGGACGGCGGCACCCCCTGCAGGGTCCCGCCGCGAGCCTGGGAGTGGCGGGGGGCAGGGGGGTCCTCCCTCAGGCCAGGGCCTCCAGCACGAGTTCCAGGGGGTGCCGGGCGGTGCGCTGCGTGCCGTGGTGGATCTGCTGGCGACAGGAGACACCGGTCGCGGCGATCACCGCGTCCTCGTCCGCGGCACGGACCGCCGGGAACAGCCGGTCCTCCCCGACCTGCAGCGAGACCTCGTAGTGCTCGGACTCGAAGCCGAAGGAACCCGCCATGCCGCAGCAGCCGGCGTCGAGCTCCTGCACCGTCACGCCGGGGATCCGCTGCAGCAGGGCGACGGTCGCCGCCGTCCCGGCCTCGGCCTTCTGGTGGCAGTGCCCGTGGAAGACGATCGTGCGCCCGGCCAGCGGGCTGTCCTCGCGCAGGCGCAGCCGGCCGGAGTCGATCGCCTCGACCAGGAGCTCCTCGGGCAGCCGCACCCGTGCGGCGACGTCGCGGACGTTCGGGTCGTCGGGCAGCAGCTCGACGTGCTCGGCCCGCAGCGTGAGGATGCAGGAGGGCTCGCAGCCGACGATCGGCGACCCGGGCTCGGCGCCGTCGCACAGGTTCGCTGCGAGCTTGGCGGCCTTGTCCCGGGCGTCGTCCAGCAGACCCTTGGAGATGCTCGGGCGGCCACAGCAGCCCTTGCTCTCCAGGAGCACCGAATGGCCGGCGGCCTCCAGCAGCCGGACCACGGCCTGCCCGATGCCCGGCTCGGTGTAGCTGGTGAAGGAGTCCGCGAGCAGCGTGACGGTGCCCTGGGTGGGAGCGGCGGGCGCCTGGTGCTTGCGGAACCAGCGCACCAGCGTGGTCCGCTGGAAGACCGGCAGCTCGCGCTGGCGGGCGATGCCGAGCCGGGAGTCCATCAGTGCCCGCAGCGGCTTGATCCGCCCCGGCAGGTTCGACAGCGGGGCGGTCGCCGAGCCGAGCTTGTTCAGCGTGCGGATGGCACCGAAGGCCCGCGACCGCAGCGGGGTGCCGTGGACATCGTGCTTGGCGGCCAGCGCCTCGCTCTTCAGCGCGCTCACGTCCACGCCCAGCGGACACTCGCTCTTGCACGCCTTGCACATCAGGCACAGGTCCAGCGCCTCGTGCAGCCGCTCGTCGGCAAGCGCGGCGTGCGGATCGGGGTCGCTCAGCGCCTTGACGATCGCGTTGGCCCGGCCCCGGGTGGAGTGCTCCTCCATCCGGGTGGCGATGTAGGACGGGCACATCGCACCGGAGGTGGACTTCCGGCACAGCCCGATGTTCATGCAGCGGTCCGCGGCGCCGAACATCCCGCCGACGACGTCGAAGCTCAGCCGGGTGCGCAGCGGGCCGGGCTCCGGCCGGTGGGCGTCCCGGAGGTGGTCGGTCATGGACGGCGAGTCGACGATCTTGCCCGGGTTGAGCCGGCCCTCGGGGTCGAAGAGCCCCTTGACCTGACGCATCGCCTCGTACAGGTCGTCGCCGAAGAGCTCGGGGTTGAACTCGCTGCGGGCCAGGCCATCGCCGTGCTCGCTGGAGTTCGCGCCGCTGTACTCGCGGACCAGATCCTTGATCTCCACGGCGACCGAGCGCATGACCTCGACCTGGCCGGGCTGGGTCAGGTCCACGAACGGCCGGATGTGCAGGCAGCCGACCGAGCAGTGCCCGTAGAAGCCGGCCTCCAGGCCGTGCCGGTCCAGCACGTCCTTGAAGCGGGCGGTGTACTCGGCCAGGTGCCTGGGGTCGACCGCGGTGTCCTCGACGAAGGCCAGCGGGCGCCGGGCGCCCACGGAGTTGGCCATGAGCAGACCGAGCGCGGACTTGCGCACCTTGAGCAGCGCCGCCTGCTGTGCAGCCGTCACCGCCCGCAGGGTGTGGTAGCCGTGCCCGTTGCGCTCCCACAGGGCGGTCAGCTCGTCCATCTGGGCCACCAGCGCGGCCTCGTCGTCCCCGGTGAAGGAGACGAACAGCAGCGCGTCGGGGTCACCGACCAGGATCTTGCCCAGCCCGGCGTACTCGATCTTCTGCCGGGAGAGGTCGAGGATCGTGCGGTCGAGCAGCTCCACCTGCGCCGGGTCGCAGGTCAGCGCGTCCTCGGTCGCGTTGATCGCACCCTGCACGGTCTCGAAGTGCCCGACGGCGAAGACCGTCCGGGCCGGCTTGGGCACCAGCCCGAGCCGCGCCGACGTGACGATCGCCAGGGTGCCCTCCGACCCGACGATGAACTTCGCCAGGTCGAACGGTGCGCCGTCGGCCAGCCGGTCCAGCCGGTAGCCCCCCGCCCGCCGCCAGAACTGCGGGAAGCCGGTCGCGATCGCCGCCGCGTGCTCGGCGACCAGCTCGGGCAGCCGACGGTAGATCTGCGCCTCGAGGGTGTCGCCCTGCGCCCGACGGGCCCGCTCGGCCTCGTCGACGACGCCGAAGGTGGCGGTCGACCCGTCGGCCAGGACGACGTCGACCTCCTCGACGTGGTCGATGGTCATGCCGAAGCGCACCGACCCGCTGCCAGCGGAGTTGTTGCCGATCATCCCGCCGATCGTCGCCCGGTTCGACGTCGAGGTGTCCGGCCCGAACATCAGCCCGTGCGGCGCTGCGGCGCGGTTCAAGTCGTCCTGCACGACGCCCGGCTCCACCCGGACGGTGCGGGCCGCGGGGTCCAGCTCGGTGATCCGGTGCATGTGCCGGGACAGGTCCAGGACCAGCCCGGGGCCCACGGTCTGGCCGGCCAGGCTGGTGCCCGCGCCACGCGCCAGCACCGGGACGCCGGCCTCCCCGGCCAGGCGGACGGCGGCCGCGACGTCGGCGGCGTGCCGCGGGTAGGCCACGCCCAGCGGCGTCATCGCGTACATCGACGCGTCCTGGCTGAACAGGTGCCGGGTGTAGTCGTCGAAGGCGATCTCGCCGTCCAGCGCCCGGCGGAGTTCCTCCTCCAGGTCGGTCGCAGAGGCGAGCGCCGGCCGCTCGGGGGCGGCGGTCACGGCTGGCTGAGCAGGTCGAGAGCCGCCTGCAGGCCGTCGGTGCTGCTCTTGACCCCGCTGCGGACGAGGCCCATCTGCACGCCGGCGAGCGTGCCCGCGAGCATCAGGTCGTTGAAGTGGCCGAGGTGGCCGATCCGGAAGACCTTGCCGGCCAGCTTGCCCAGACCCGCGCCGAGGGACATGTCGTAGTTCGCGAGGATCACCCGGCGGACCTCATCGGCGTCGTACTCGTCCGACAGCAGGATCGCGGTGAGCGAGCCGGAGTACTCCCGCTCGTCGACGGCCAGGATCTCCAGCCCCCACCCGCGCACCGCGGCACGCGTGGCGGCGGCGTGCCGCTGGTGGCGGGCGTAGACGTTCGGCAGCCCCTCCTCCTCGAGCATCCGCAGCGCCTCGCGCAGGCCGTAGAGGATGTTCGTGGCCGGGGTGTAGGGCCAGAACCCGCGCTCGTTGGCGGCCAGGATCGGCTGCCAGTCCCAGTAGCTGCGCGGCATCCCCGCCGTCCGGGAGACCTCCAGCGCCTTGTCGCTGACGGCGTTGAAGCTGATGCCCGGCGGGAGCATGAGCCCCTTCTGCGAGCCGGAGATCGTGACATCGACCCCCCACTCGTCGTGCCGGTAGTCGATGCTGCCGAGCGAGGAGATGGTGTCGACGAGGTAGAGCGCCGGGTGCTGCGCGGCGTCGATGGCCGCGCGGATCTCCCCGACCCGGCTGGTGACGCCGGTGGAGGTCTCGTTGTGCACCACCATGACGGCCTTTATCTGGTGGCCGGTGTCGGCGGAGAGCCGCTCGTGCACCGCCTCGGGCGGCACGCCGTGCCGCCAGTCACCCGGCACGAACTCGACCTCCAGGCCGAGCTTGCCGGCCATCTCCTGCCACAGGGTGGCGAAGTGGCCGGTCTCGAAGCACAGCACCCGGTCGCCCGGCGACAGGGTGTTGACCAGCGCCGCCTCCCAGGCGCCGGTGCCCGAACCGGGGTAGATCACCACGGGGTTGGTCGTGCCGAAGGGCGCCTTGACCGCCTCCAGCACCTCCGTGCCCAGTGCGGCGAACTCGGGGCCGCGGTGGTCGATGGTCGGGAAGTCCATGGCCCGCAGGACCCGGTCGGGGACGTTGGTGGGTCCCGGGATCTGCAGGAAATGACGTCCACCCGTGCTGCTGCCCGCCAGTGGCATGGCCCCGCCTCTCGTGAGCGTGTCGGCGCGGTGCGCCGGGATCCGCAGAGCGGAAGATTATCTCCACCATCCGGAGCCTTCGAGTGGCCGGACCCGTTGTGACGCTTGACACTTCCCATGTAGCACCGATTCAGTGACCGACCGCGAAAACGTCATTCCCTATGCCGGAACACCGGCCGCGGCCCATGTCCACACACGACCTCGGGGAACAACGGTGTCCGTCCAGCTCGTATCCATCCTCGTGTTGATCGCGGTCTTCTTGATCGCGACAGTGCTGCCCGTCCACATGGGGGCACTCGCCTTCGTGGCGACCTTCGTGGTCGCTTACTTCCTGTTCGGGGCCGAGGAGTACGCCGACATGGTGTTCGGCTTCTTCCCCGGGTCACTGTTCGTGATCTTGGTGGGCGTCACGTACCTGTTCGCCATCGCCAAGAACAACGGGACCGTCGACTGGCTCGTGCACGCGGCGGTCACGGCGGCCGGCGGCCGGCTGATCGCCATCCCGTGGGCGATGTTCGCCGTCACCGCCGCGCTCACTGCGATCGGCGGCGTCGTGCCGGCCGTGGTCGCGATCATCGCGCCGGTGGGCATGTCGTTCGCCCGCAGGTACGGCATCAACCCGATCCTCATGGGTCTGTTCATCATCAACGGCGCGACTGCGGGCGGTTTCTCGCCGCTGTCGATCTTCGGCTCGATCACCAACACGGTGGTCGCTGAGAGCGGCCTCGAGGGCAGCCCGCTGTTCCTCTGGGTCGCCTCCATCGTGGCCAACATCCTGCTGTCGATCTTGGCGTTCTTCCTCTACGGCGGCCGCAAGCTGCTGGGCGGCGCCCGGGCGGCGGACCTGGACGTGACCGCCGGCGGCGGTACCGACGCCCACGCCCGCGAGGTCGCGGTCGGCAGCCCCTCCACCGGTGGCGCGATGCCGCCCGGCGGCACGGGCGCGACGGGTGGCGTGGGCGCGGCCACCAGCGCCGCCAACCCGCGGCACGGGCAGGCCGGCCACGTCCACGGCCAGGCCGAGGAGCGGGCGGAGGAGCGGGCGGAGAACAAGGCCGTCCAGACGACGGCGGTCGGGTCGCAGCCCGACCTCACGCCCGTGACCACGCTGGACAAGGACCGGATCCTCACCCTGGTCGGGCTGGTCGTCCTGGTCATCGGCGCACTGCTGCCGCTGGAGCTGGACATCGGCCTCATGGCCATCACGGTCGGCGTGATCCTGTCCATCCTCGCCCCTCGCGGCGCCAAGGGCGCCGTGGGACAGATCGCGTGGCCGACCGTGCTGCTGATCTGCGGCATCGTCACCTACGTCGGCCTGATGCAGGAGATCGACACCCCCGGGTACCTGGGTGAGTCGGTGGCCGCGCTGGGCGCCCCGCTGCTCGCGGCCCTGCTGATCTGCTACATCGGCGGTGTCGTCTCGGCCTTCGCCTCGACCACCGGCATCCTCGGTGCCCTGATCCCGCTCGCCGTGCCGTTCCTCCAGGGGGACGCCGCGATCGGCGCGATCGGGCTGATCACCGCACTGGCGCTGTCGTCGTCCATCGTGGACTCCAGCCCGTTCTCCACCAGCGGCGCCCTGGTCGTGGCCAACGCCCAGGAGAACGAGCGCGACTCGGTGTTCCGGAACCTGACGATCTGGGGCTTCTCGATGGTCGCGGTGATCCCGGTGGTCACCTGGCTGGTCCTGGTGGTGCCGGGCTGGCTCTGAGGCAGGTCGGCGGCTCCTCGTCCCCGTAGCACGCACGATCCGCGCCCGGACGGCTCCCCGCCCCCGGGGCGCGGTCACGTTCCGGCGAGATCTGCACACTCGTACGGTTCTGGGCGCGGAACGTACGGGTGTGCAGATCGCGCACGGGAAGGTGAACACATGACCGGGACGGACGGCGCGGCGCAGCCGCCGCTGAGCGGCATCCGGGTGCTCGAGGTCGGGGTGTTCATGGCGGCCCCCTTCGCCGCCATGCAGCTGGCCGACCTGGGCGCGGAGGTGATCAAGGTCGAGGACCCGCGGGCGGGCGACCCGGTCCGGGCCAGCGGCCCGTTCGTCGAGGGGGAGAGCTCCCCCTACCTGCGGCTCAACCGCAACAAGGAGTCCGTCGCGCTCGACCTGAAGTCCGAGGCGGGCAAGCGTGCCTTCCTCGCGCTGGTGGAGACGGCCGACGTCGTCCTGGAGAACCTGCGCCCGGGCGCCATGGCCAGGCTCGGGCTCGACGCCGCCGGGGTGCACGGGGTGAACCCGCGCGCCGTGTACGCCTCCGGGTCGGGCTGGGGCCAGGACGGACCGCTGGCGCCGCTGCCCGGGCTGGACATCATGGCGCAGGCCCGCAGCGGGATAATGAGCATCACGGGCACGCCCGGCGGCGAGCCGGTCAAGGTGGGGGTGCCGGTGTGCGACCTCGTCTGCGGGCTCTACCTCGCCCTGGCCGTCACCGCGGCCCTGCGCGAGCGGGACCGCACCGGCAAGGGGCAGGCCATCGACGTCTCGCTCTTCGAGGCCGGCGTCAGCTTCGCCGTGTGGGAGGCCAGCAAGTACTTCGCCACCGGCGAGGTGGGCGGGCCGCTCGGGTCGGCGCACCAGAGCCAGGCGCCCTACCAGGCCTTCCGGACGGCGGACGGCTGGATCACCATCGGCGCCAACACGCCGAACACGTGGGCGGGCCTGTGCCGCACGCTGGGCATGGACGCCGAGCTCGACGACCAGCGCTACTCCGACGCCAGCAAACGGCACGCCTTCCGCGAGGTGCTCCGGGAGAGCATCGAGGCCCGGACCACCACCCGGCCCACCGCCGACCTGGAGGCGGCCCTCGGGGCGGCCGGGGTGCCGTGCGCGCCGATCAACGACTACGGCCAGGTCTTCACCGACGAGCACCTGAACACGCGGCAGTTCTTCTGGGAC
Organism: Actinomycetota bacterium; assembly: GCA_030773455.1. Lineage (GTDB taxonomy): Bacteria > Actinomycetota > Actinomycetes > Mycobacteriales > Geodermatophilaceae > Geodermatophilus. The sequence continues at coordinate 6,431 of JALYNA010000013.1, read as the reverse complement.
GCGCCGCACCCCACGCTCCCGCCGCAGCGCCAGCTCGGTTCCCCCATGCGGCTGTCGGCCAGCCCCGCGGTGCGCGACCACGCCGGGCCGCCGCTGGGCGCCGACACCCGGGCGGTGCTCACCCGCGCCGGCGTGCCGGCCGACGTCGTCGACGCCGTCGCCGGCCCCGTGCAGCAGCCGGCGCCTGCCGCCGTCGCCCCGGGGGAGGGGGCGTGAGCGAGGACCTGGTGGTCCGCCAGGACGGCGCGGTCCTGACGGTCCTTTTCGACCGGCCCGAGCAGCGCAATGCGATGACCTTCGCGATGTACGAGGGCCTGCACGAGGCCTGCGAGCGGGCCGACGCCGACGACACGGTCCGGGTGCTCGTGCTGCGCGGCGCCGGCGGCCGGGCGTTCGTCGCCGGCACCGACATCGCCCAGTTCCTCGAGTTCACCCGCGGGGATGACGGCATCGCCTACGAGCAGGGCATCGAGCGGGTGGTGACCCGGCTCGAGGACGTTACGGTGCCCACGGTCGCCGCGGTGGAGGGCGCCTGCGTCGGTGGAGGCCTGGCGCTGGCGGCCGCGTGCGACCTGCGGGTGGCCACCGCGTCCGCCCGGTTCGGCGTGCCGGTGGCGCGGACGCTCGGCAACTGCCTGTCGGTGAACAGCGTCTCGCTGCTCGTGCACCACCTGGGCCCCGGCCGGACGCTGGACATGCTGCTGCGGGCCCGGCTGCTGTCCGCGGAGGAGGCCGCCGCGGCGGGGTTCGTCGGGCAGCTGTGCGGCGACGGCGAGCTCGACGCCGTCCTGGACGGGCTGACCGCCACGCTGCAGGGGCACGCACCCCTGAGCATGTGGGCGGCCAAGCGGGCGGTGGTGCGGCTGCGCCGGGCCGGCCTGCCCGACGACGAGGACCTGCTCCGGACCGTCTACGGCAGCGAGGACTTCCGCGCCGGCGTCGCCGCGTTCGTGGCCCGGGGGCAGGTCACGTGGACGGGACGCTGAGCGCCGGCACCGTCCTCCCGCAACTCGCTGGCCAGCGCGGCGGCCGCCGACTGCAGCAGCGGCACCACCCGGGGAACCTCCTCCAGGCTGAGCCGCCCCTCCGGGCCGGAGACCGAGATCGCCCCCGCCGCCGCGCCGCCCGGCACGGGGACGGCGACACAGCGGACTCCCGCCTCCTGCTCGCCGTCGTCGACGGCGTAGCCCTGCTCGGCGATGGCGGGCAGCTGGGCCAGCAGCTCGTCGGGGTCGGTCACCGTCCGGTCGGTGCGGGCCGGCATGCCCGCCTGGATGACCAGCCGGCGGGCCACGTCGGGGGGCATCTGGGCCAGAAGCACCTTGCCGACCCCGGTGCAGTGCAGGTGCACCCGCCGTCCGACCTCGGTGAACATCCGCATGGAGTGCCGGGAGGGCACCTGCGCGACGTAGACGACCCGGTCGCCGTCGAGCATCGCCATGTTGGCGGTCTCGCCGATGGTGTCGACGAGCCGGGAGAGGTGCGGCTGGGCCCAGGTGGCCAGCACCCGCGACGAGCACTCCCCCAGGTGGATCAGCCGCGGCCCGAGCACGTAGCGCCGCGAGGGCAGCTGGCGCACGTAGCCGCGGGCCATGAGCGTGCGCACCAGCCGGTGGATCGTGGACACGGCCAGGCCGCTGTCGGCGGCCAGCCTGCTGATGGCCACCTCGCCGTCGGCGTCGGCCATGAGCTCGAGCAGCACGAAGGCCCGGTCCAGCGACTGCACGCCCTCCACTGCCCCGCCAGCGGTCATCGACTCGACTCCCTATCCCCACCGCTACCTGCGCGCTCCGGCCGCCCGGGACCCCGGGTTGACCACCGGTGAAGGGCAGCACTACTTTTCCAGAAACCAGACAAGCTCTTCCACGATGCGGAAGAACACTACCCCCGCCGGGCGCGCGCGGGAACGGCCGGCGCCTCCAGCACAGCGACTCCAGGGAGAACAATGAGCACCATCGCCGGCGTGGACGGTCTCGAGATCACCGGTCCGATGGGGGATCGGTACGACGAGATCCTCACCCCCCGGGCGCTCGAGCTGATCGCCACGCTGCACCGCGAGTTCAACGGTCGCCGACTGGAACGACTGCGGGCCCGCGCCGAGCGCGTCCAGGCGCTGGCCGACGGGGGCACGCTGGACTTCCTCCCCCAGACCGCGAACGTCCGCGAGGACGGCTCCTGGCGGGTGGCCGACCCGGCCCCCGGCCTGGTGGACCGCCGGGTGGAGATGACCGGTCCGACCGACCGGAAGATGACCATCAACGCGCTCAACTCCGGCGCCAAGTGCTGGCTCGCCGACCAGGAGGACGCGAACTCCCCGCTGTGGGAGAACGTCGTCAACGGCCCGCTCAACCTGAAGGACTCGCTCGACCGCACGATCGACTTCACCAGCCCCGAGGGCAAGAAGTACGAGCTAAAGCCGGACGAGGAGCTGCCCACGATCATCGTGCGGCCGCGCGGGTGGCACCTGCCGGAGAAGCACATCACCGTCGACGGCGAGGTGACCTCGGGCAGCCTGGTGGACTTCGCGCTCTACATGGTCGCCTGCGCGCAGAAGCAGATCGACAAGGGCCGCGGCCCGTACTTCTACCTGCCGAAGATGGAGAGCCACCTCGAGGCGCGGCTGTGGAACGACGTCTTCAACCTCGCCCAGGACCAGCTCGGCATCCCCCGCGGCACCATCCGCGCCACCTGCCTGATCGAGACCTACCCGGCGGCGTTCGAGATGGAGGAGATCCTCTACGAGCTGCGGGAGCACTCCGCCGGGCTCAACGCCGGCCGGTGGGACTACATGTTCAGCGTCATCAAGACCTTCCGGACCCGGGGCGAGGAGTTCACCCTCCCGGACCGCAACTCGGTCGGCATGACCGTCCCCTTCATGCGGGCCTACACCGAGCTGCTGGTGCGCACCTGCCACAAGCGCGGCGCGCACGCCATCGGCGGCATGTCCGCCTTCATCCCCAGCAAGGACCCGAAGGCCAACGAGTTCGCCTTCAACAAGATCACCGAGGACAAGACCCGCGAGGCCAACGACGGCTTCGACGGCTCGTGGGTGGCCCACCCCGGCATGGTCAAGACCGCGATGGACGTCTTCGACAAGGTGCTGGGCGACAAGCCCAACCAGCTGGACAAGCTGCGTGAGGACGTGCACGTCACGGCCGCCCAGCTGCTGGACGTCAAGTCCACGCCCGGGGAGATCACCGAGGCGGGCCTGCGGGCCAACATCAGCGTCGGCATCCAGTACGTGGAGTCCTGGCTGCGCGGCTCCGGCGCCGCCGGCATCAACGGCCTGATGGAGGACGCGGCCACCGCCGAGATCTCCCGCAGCCAGGTGTGGCAGTGGCTGCACAACGGCGTCATCCTGTCCAACGGTGAGACGGTCAGCCGCGAGCTGGTCCAGCGCCTCACCGACGAGGAGATGCAGGCCATCGCCGAGGCCCGGGGCGACGGCTTCGCCTCCGGCCGGTGGGACGATGCCCGCGCGCTGTTCCTGGAGATGGCCGTGGCCGACGAGTACTCCGACTTCCTGACCCTGCCTGCCTACGAGCGGATGCCGTGAGGACGCTATGACCGCCATCGCCGAGCCAATCCTCTCCGACCGCACCGCCGCGCTGGCCGAGCGGCTCCGTACCGCGGTCGGCACCGAACGGGTGCTCACGGACCGGGCACAGGTGCGCACCTACGAGTGCGACGGGCTGGCCAACTTCAAGGTCACCCCGGCGATCGTGGTGCTGGCCGAGAGCCGGCAGCACGTCGTCGACACGGTCAGGCTCTGCTCCGAGACCGGCGTGCCGTTCGTGGCGCGCGGCTCGGGGACCGGCCTGTCCGGTGGCGCGCTGCCCAGTGCCGACGGCGTCCTGCTCGTCACGTCGCGGCTGCGCAGGCTCGCCCCGGTGGACGCGGACAACCGTCAGGTGACCGTCGAGCCCGGGGTCATCAACCTGTGGGTCACCCGCGACGCAGCACCCTTCGACCTGGCCTACGCGCCCGACCCGTCGTCCCAGCTCGTGTGCTCGATCGGCGGCAACGTGGCCGAGAACGCGGGGGGCGCACACTGCCTGAAGTACGGCTTCACGGTCAACCACGTCCTCGGCGCCGAGGTGGTGCTGCCCGACGGCGAGGTCGTCCACCTCGGCGGTCGTGCTCCCGAGCACCCCGGCTACGACCTGCTCGGCGCGTTCATCGGCAGCGAGGGCACCCTGGGCGTCGCGACCGAGCTGACGCTGCGGCTGATCCGGGTGCCCGAGGCCGTGCAGACCATGCTGGTGGGTTACCGGTCGGTCGAGGACGCCGCCGGCACGGTCAGCGACATCATCGCGGCCGGGATCGTGCCCGCCGCCGTCGAGATGATGGACGCCCTGGCCATCGAGGCCGCCGAGGCCGCGGTGAGCTGTGGTTACCCCGACGGTGCGGTAGCGGTGCTGGTCATCGAGCTCGACGGCCCGCAGGTCGAGGTCGAGGCGCAGTTCAAGCAGGTCGAGGAGATCGCGCGGCGACGCAACGCCTTCGAGACCCGCATCGCCGCCGACAACGCAGAGCGGGCGCTGATGTGGAAGGGGCGCAAGTCGGCGTTCGCGGCGGTCGGCCGGATCAGCCCCTCCTACTTCGTGCAGGACGGTGTCATCCCGCGCACCAAGCTCCCCGAGGTCCTGGCCGAGATCGACCGGATGGCCGACGAGCGGGGGCTGCGGGTCGCGAACGTGTTCCACGCCGGTGACGGCAACCTGCACCCGCTGGTGCTCTTCGACGACGCGGTGGAGGGTCAGGCCCACGAGGCCGAAGAGCTGGCCGGCGCCATCCTGGAACTCTGCATCAGCTCCGGCGGCTCCATCACCGGCGAGCACGGGGTCGGCCAGGAGAAGCGCATGAAGATGGGCAAGCAGTTCACCCCCGAGGACCTCGACACCATGCAACTGGTCCGGTGCGCCTTCGACCCCGACGGCATCGCCAACCCGGGCAAGGTCTTCCCGACCCCACGGCTGTGCGGGGAGCGGCCGGGCGTCCGCAAGGGGGAGCACCCGGTGCAGGCGGCCGGCCTCGGCGAGGTCTTCTGATGACCGCACCCGCCGCCGTCCGCCGGGCGGGCGGTTCCGACGACGCCATCAGCGGTGTGGTGCCGCGCGAGGTCGTCCGGCCCGAGAGCGTCGAGGAGGTCGCCGACGTCATGCGGGCCGCGGCCACCGACGGCCTCACCGTCGTGCCGCTCGGTGGGCGCAGCAAGGTGACGTGGGCGGCGCCGCCGAGCTCCTGCGACCTGCTCCTCGACGTCACCGGCCTCGACCGCGTCGTCGAGCACGTTGCCGGTGACCTCACCGCCGTGGCCGAGGCCGGCGTCCGGCTGGCCGACCTGCAGGCGCAGCTGGGCGAGGAGGGCCAGCTGCTCGGCCTCGACCCCCCCGAGGACGGCGCCACGCTGGGCGGCGTGGTGAGCGCGAACGCGTCCGGGCCACGCCGCCTGCGCTACGGCACCACCCGCGACCTGCTCATCGGCACCACCGTCGTCCTCGCCGACGGCACCGTCGCTCACGCCGGCGGCAAGGTGGTCAAGAACGTCGCCGGCTACGACCTGGGCAAGCTCTACACCGGCGCGCACGGCACGCTCGGGGTCGTCGTGTCGACGACGTGGCGCCTGCACCCGGTGCCGCCCGCCCGTCGCGCGGTGGTGCTCGACCTGCCCGACGCGGCGGCGGCCGGGCCGCTGGCGGTGCGGCTGACCGGATCAACGCTCACCCCGTCGGCCATCGAGCTGCTGGGCGAAGCGGGAGGGGCAGGTCAGCTCGTCGTGCTGTTCGAGTCGATCCCCGAATCCGTGACGGCGCAGGCGCGGGCGGCGGTCGAGCTGCTCGGTGGCGGCACCGAGCACGACGAACCCCCGGCGGCCTTCGGCCGGCGCCCAGGCGGGAGTGACGACCTGCTGCTCCGGCTGGCCTACCTGCCCTCGGCCCTGCCGCAGGTGCTCGCGGCGCTGCCCACGGGCGCTGCCGTCGCGGCCTCCGCCGGCACCGGCGTCGCGTACGCCGCCCTGCCGGCGTCCGAGGTGGGCGCCCTTCCGGGCCTGCGCGCCGCGCTCGCCCCGTACGACGGCACAGCTGTGGTCCTGCGGGCGCCCGAGGCGGCGCGCGCGACCCTCGACCACTGGGGGCCGGTAGGTGACGCGCTCGACCTCATGCGCCGGGTCAAGGAGCGGTTCGACCCCGAGCGGCGGATGTCGCCCGGACGCTTCGTCGGAGGGCTGTAGATGACCGAGACCACTCCCGGCAGCGGGCCTGCGGGCGACTCCCCGCCGGCGGGCGAGCCCGGCGCGTCACGGGGCACCGTGCCGGTGCAGGGGTCGCAGGACGACCTGCCGGCGGGTACACCGACCGGAGCCCAGCGCGCGACCGACGAGGCTCCGGCCCAGGTGGTTGGCGCACGCCGGCCGCTCGACCTCGGGC
>JALYNA010000012.1 GCA_030773455.1 Actinomycetota bacterium | reverse complement strand
CCGAGGTCAGGTTGGTGACGTGCATGCCGGGCTCGAGCCACTCGTTGAGGAAGACCGGCTGGTTCGACGACGTGCAGATCGAGACGATGTCCGTGCCGTCGACCGCCTCCCGCGCCGAGTCCACGGGCACGACGTCGATGCCGTGCCGCTCGGACATGTCCCGCGCGTAGGGTCCCGGTTCGCGGGGTTGGGGCTGTAGACCTGCACCCGGGTGATGGCCCTGGACTGCAGGAACGAGTCGAGGTACGTGCGCGCCATGCCACCGGAGCCGATCATCCCCACGGTGCTGCTGTCCTCGCGGGACAGGTACTTGACGCCCAGGCCCGCGCCGCCGGCCACCCGGACGTGCTGCAGGACGCCGTCGTTGATCATCGCGACGGGCTCGCCGGTCCGGGCGCTGAAGAGGAACAGCAGGCCGCAGAAGGTCCCCGGCTGCCGGGCGTATTTGTTCTCCCGGAGGCTGCCGTACTCCCGCGGCCACGCGACCATGTCCGAGAGCATCCGGGCACAGACGTAGCCGTCCTTGCGGCTGCCGCCGGCCATGACGGCCCAGCGGTAGTACGGCGCCTGCTCCTCTCCCGAGGGCACGTAGAGGTCCATCCGGCCCAGGCCCACCGCCTCCCCGACGGCGATCTCGCGGAAGACGCCCTCGAGCGCCTCCAGGCACATCCGCGCGTCCAGGACCTTCTCGACGTCGGAGTTGTTGATCAGCAGCACGGTCGGGCCTCCAGAGGGGAGCGACGCGGGGGGGGCGGAACGGGTCAGGCAGGTGAGAGCACCTCGGCGACCCCGATCAGGGCGTCGCGGCGCACGAGGGCGGCGAGCTCGTCCTCGCCCATCCCCTCGGTTCCGGACGGACGGCGCGGCAGCACCATGTAGCGCACGTGCGACGTCGAGTCCCACACGGTGATGCTCCGGTCGGGCGCGATCGCGAGCCCGAACTCGGCCAGCACGCCGCGCGGGTCGCGCACCACGCGTGACCGGTAGGCCGGGCTCTTGTACCAGGACGGCGGGGTGCCGAGCAGCCGCAGCGGGCAGCAGGAGCACAGCGTGCAGACGACGACGTTGTGCAGGGCGTCGGTGTTCTCGACCGCCCGGAGGTCCACCTCGCCGTGGCCGGCCGGGGCGACCGGCATGCCCAGGGAGGCCGCCGCCGCGCCGGCGTCGGCGAGCAGCTCGGCACGGAAGCCGGCGTCCAGCCAGGCCCGCGCCACCAGGCGCGCACCGTTGAGCGGCATCGCCCGGGCGATGAAGCCGTCCACCACGGTGTCCAGCTCGCCGGGCGCAAGGACGCCCTTCTCCTCGAGCAGCCGCTCGAGGACGGCGACCCGCCGGTTGATCCGCTCGTCGGTCCCGTCGGCCGTCACCGCACGTCCTCCAGATTGCTCAGCCACAGATCGGCGTGGAGGGCGGCGCCGGCTCCGGTCGGGCCGAAGACCCGGGCCGCGTCGAACCGCACGGTCAGCACCGGCTCCGGCGAGCGGTCCGCCTCGCCGGCGCCGTATCCCACCGGCAGCGGCTTCTCACCGCACTCGCCCACGACTCTTCCGACCTGCCCGCGCAGGTAGCCCGGCACCCGGCGGAACTCGTCGGGGTCGGCCGCGCTCACTCGTACCTCGTCGCCCAGGGCCGGGCGCCACCGCTCTGCTCGTCCCATGTCCGGTGCTCCCCGGTCGAGTCCTCCGCCAGCTCGGCCTCCACGGCCGCCACGGCGGCGTCCAGTTCCCCGGGCGCCAGCACGCCGTCCTCGACCAGCAGGATCTCCAGCCGGGTCAGCCAGCGCTCGTAGTAGCCCTGCTCCAGCTGGACCTTCGCGGGCAACTGCTCGCCCAGGTCGCGCTTCTCGTCGGTGCTGTGCCCGAACCTCGGCGGGACGACGTTGTTCAGCGCCCAGACCCGCGCCTGCCAGACCCACTCGAAGGGCCGGTGGTCGTCCGACGGGTCGACGGGGCCGAAGCCCTGCACGCCGCCGACGTTGGAGAAGCGGGGCATGGTCAGTCCATCGGCCCGTTCAGCACCCCGCCGTCGACCACGAGGTCGGTGGCGTCCACGAAGCCGGACTCCTCGGAGGCGAGGAAGAGCACGGCGTTGGCGATGTCGAGCGGCTGGGCCCCCCGGCCGACGAGGTTCCGGCGCTTGCGGTCCTCCGGCTCGACGTCCTGGCCGACCGGCGAGCCGACCTTGTTCGGCGTTACCGAGTTCGCCCGGATGCCGTAGGGCGCCAGCTGCGCGGCGAAGGACCGGCTGAGGTTGATGACGGCGGCCTTGGCCGCCGGGTAGGCCGTCGCGTTGGGCCGCGCCCGGTACCCGGACGTGGAGCCGATGTTGATGACCGAGCCGCCCCGGCCGGTCTCGACGATCTTCTTGCCGACGTACTTGGTGCACAGGAAGACGCTGGTCAGCGTCACCTTGAGCACCCGGTCCCACTCCGCCTCGTCGAGGTCGAGCACGGTGGCGCCCCGGTCGGTGATCGCCACGTTGTTGACCAGGACGTCGACCCCGCCGAAGGTCCCGAACACGGTGTCGGCCATCTGCTGCACCGAGGCGGAGTCCGACACGTCGCAAACCACGGCCACGGCGGCGCCGGGCGCCTCCTTCTCGACCAGGTCGACGGTGCGCTGGGCCCGCTCCCCGTCCAGGTCGACGACGGCGACCCGCGCGCCCTCCTGGGCGAAGCGCATGGCGATCGCCTCGCCGACGTTGCGCCCGCCGCCGGTGACGACGGCGACCTTTCCTGCGAGCCTGCCCGCCGCGGACTGCCCGGGTGCACTCATTCGGCGATGACCTCCTGTGCCAGGGCCGGCATCCGCGCATCGGTCGCCGGCGCCTCCTGCCTGCGCTGGTGGCGGAGCCGGTCGGTCGCGTCCCGGTCGAGGACGACGCCGCCGCGCGCGTCGCGCGTGACCACCACCCCGTAGGACTCGAGCGCGGCCTGCGGCGACACGTACCCCGAGGCCACGTCGGCCGCGACCAGCTCGGGGTCGCGCTCCAGCGGGTCGCCGTAGCCACCGCCGCCCGGCGTCTCCAGCCGGAAGGTGTCCCCCGGCTTCAGCGGCAGGTCGGAGTACCGCGAGGGCAGCACCCGCTCCTGTGGCGTCCCGGGGTTGACCGTGAGCCGGCCGATCCGGCCAGAAGAGCCGCCGTCCACCCCGAGCGGGGCGACCTTGTGCCGGGTCGAGCGCAGCGAGAACCGGGCCGGCTCCACGACCTCGTACTCACGCAGGATGCCGAGGCCGCCGCGGAACCGGCCGGCGCCGCCGGAGTCCGGGATGAGCTCCAGCCGCTTCACGCGCGCCGTGTACTCGCTCTCCACGATCTCGATCGGCGCGATCTTGCCGTTCGTGTGGTTGACCGACGAGCCCGAGACACCGTCCCGGTCCTTGAGCGCGCCCGTGCCCCCGCCGAAGATCTCGTACTGCACGTACTTCTTCGTGCCGGCTTCCCGGCCGCCGCTCATGACGAACGACCGGCTGGCGCAGCCGTCGGCCCGGCCGCGGCCGGGCACGATCGCGCTCATCGCGTCGAACACCGCGTCGACGACGGCGTGCACCGTCGGGTTGTAGGTGTTCACCGCCGCCGGGAACTGCGGGTCGACGACGCTGCCCGGGCGGGTGACGATGTCCATGGCGTCGAGCAGGCCCGAGTTGACATAGGTGTCCGGGCCCAGCAGTGAGATGACCACGTACGCGCAGGCGGCGCGCAGCAGCGGCGGGCGGATGTTCGCCGGGCCGCGGGTCTGGTCATCGCTCTGGGTGAAGTCGAACTCGATCCGGTCGCCGGTCTTGCGCACGGTCACGTGCAGGCGGAAGGAGTGCTCGAGGTCGATGCCGTCGTCGTCGACGAACCGCTCGGCCTCGGCGACGGTGTCCGGCCAGCTGCGCAGCGCGTCGCGCACCCGCTGCTCGGAGACGGCCAGCACGTCGGCGAAGTAGCCGCGCAGCTCGACCAGGCCGTGCTTCCCGGCGATCTCCTGGAGCCGGCGCTCCCCCACCCGCACCGAGCCCAGCTGGCCCCGGGTGTCGCCGAGGACGACCTCGGGCGTGCGGCTGTTGGCCGCGATGATCCGTTCGATGTCGCGGTTGGTCTCGCCGTCGCGCTGGTACCGGATGGCGGGCAGGTGCAGGCCCTCGTTGTAGATCTCGGTCGCCGAGGCCGAGCAGCTGCCGGGCACCGGGCCGCCGATGTCGCCCTTGTGCGCCATCGACGCGGCGAAGCCGAGCAGCTCGCCGTCGACGAACACCGGGCAGATGACGAAGAAGTCCGGCGCGTGCGGGCTGCCGCCCTCGTAGGTGTGGTTGATGAGGTAGGCGTCGCCCTCGCGCAGGTCGTCGCCGAAGTCGCGCAGGACGGCGGCGGTGCACGCGGGGAACGCGCCGATGTGCAGGGGAAGGACGACGTGCTGGGCAACCACCCGGCCCTGCGGGTCGAGGAAGGCGCACGAGGCGTCCTGCGACTCGCGGATGATCGTCGAGAAACCGGTGCGGAACAGCGAGAACTGCATCTCCTGCACGACGCCCGACAGGCGCGCGCGCAGCACCTGGAAGGTGACGGGGGCCACGTTCATGGAATGGCTCACTTCTCCTGTTGCTTCTTCAGCGCCGGGGAGATGCGCAGGTTGCGCCAGCGGTCCACCTCGACCGGCTGGCCGGGCAGGACGACGACGGTGGTGTCCTCCTGGTCGACGATCGCCGGCCCCGTGAAGGTCACGCCGACGTCGAGCAGCTCCCGGGCGTAGATGGGGGTGTCGACGACGGCGTCGCCGAAGCGCACCGGCCGGGTGTCGACCTGGGCCTCGCCCAGGGAGCGGCCCACCGGCTCGTGCTCGAGCAGCTTCACCTCGGGCACGAGGCCGCGGCCGGTGACCCGGTAGGAGACGACCTCGACCGATTCCTCGGGGGCGGCGTGGCCGAACCGGTCGAGGTGCTCGGCGTCGAAGGCCTTGCGCATGGTGGCGGTGTCGCCGTGCTCCAGCGCGCTGCGCGAGACCTTGACCGGCACCTCGTAACCCTGGCCTCGGTAGCGCATGTCGAGGGTGTGGTCGAGCTCGATGGCGTCCTCGGCGAAGCCCTCCTCGGTGAGGTCGGCCCGCGCCTGGGCGGCCAGGTCGTCGACGATCGCCATCATGTCGGGGCCGGTCAGCGCGTCGAGGGCGTCCAGCCGGGAGCGGACGTAGTCGTGCTGAACGTCGGCCATCATCAGGCCGAGCGCGGAGAGCACGCCTGGGTGCGCCGGGATCAGCGCGCCCGCCATGTGCAGGTCCTCCATCATCGCGGCGGTGTGCACCGGACCCGCCCCGCCGAAGCCGACGAGGACGAAGTCGCGCAGGTCGTAGCCGCGCATGGTGGAGATGCCCTTGATGGCCTCCTCCATCTGGATGTTGACGATGTCGACGACGCCCTTGGCGGCGTCCATGACGTCCATCCCCAGCGGGTCGGCGACG
>JALYNA010000011.1 GCA_030773455.1 Actinomycetota bacterium | reverse complement strand
CCGAACCCGGAAGCTAAGCCTCTCAGCGCCGATGGTACTGCCCTGGAGACGGGGTGGGAGAGTAGGACGCCGCCGGACAACCAGTCCAGAACGGGGGTCGGAGCCACGCGCTCCGGCCCCCGTTTCTCTGTCATTCCCGGTCGTCTGACGGCATGCAGACGCGGAGGATGGCGCCGGCCGCTGCGCGAGGGCGCCGACCGGTATCGGTTCCCTCCAACCCGGTGGGAAACGGGAGCGGCCAGAACGCCGGGGGGCGTCGCTAGGGTCGGCCGCGTGCCGTTCCGCCGCCTCCTCCCGCTCGCCGCCGTGCCCGTCCTGGGGCTGGGGCTGGCCGCCTGCGGCTCGTCGATCCAGCAGGCGGAGCTGGAGGCCCAGGTGGCCGGCTCGATCGAGTCTGAGTTCGGCGTGGCGGCAGACGTCTCGTGCCCTGGTGACCTGGACGCCGAGGTCGACGCGACGACAGAGTGCACCGTCACCGATCCGGGCACCGGCGAGGAGATCGCACTGCGGATCATCGTCACCTCGGTCGAGGACGGCACCGCCGACTTCGACATCCGGCGGGCCGGGTGACCGGCGCCGACATCGTGCGCGCGACGCGGGGGGTCGACGCGGGCGGCGCCCCGTGGTCGATGGGCCCCCACCATCTGCACGGCCCGCATATCTGCTTGACTGCAGTAGCGCAGGCGTAGCGCATGGGGCGTAGGGCCCCGAGATCAGGCATCGACGACCCGCTGACGACGCCGGAAAAGAGCCGGGGACACCGACGAACCCCTGATCGGCTCCACGCAGCCTCATCGGCTTTGCTGCACTGAGCAGATATGCAGGACACGCGTTCGATCCGGCGTAGCCTCCCCCCATGTCGCAGGGTCGAGGCAAAGCCCGCAAATGCGCGGGTTGACCTGCCCGGACGGTTGATGATCAGGCTGCGGTGAGGGTGGTGTGGCTGTTGCCGGTGTGCCAGCGGCCTGGGGTTGGGCGCTGGCGATGTTGGTGTGTCCGTCCAGCCGGTGCAGGTTGAGCGCGGTGTTGCGCTGGATGGCCATGACCTCAGGTCCGGTGCCGGTGCGGATGCGGGAGGCGTCTTCACCCTGGGTGACGTCACGGACGTGGTGCACCCGGTTCTCGATGCCCCAGTGGCCCTGGATCCAGGTGGCGAGCAGGCCGGGGTCGGCTTGGCGGTAGGTCAGCGAGGTGACCGCGTAGACGATCTCGGTGGAGGTTTTGCCGGTGCGCTGCGCGCGGCGCCGTCGGACGACCTTGATCGCGCGGGTGGCGTGCGGGAACAGCGCGGCGGCCGGATGGCCGGCCAGGTCGATGACCTTGACCGAGCGGGATTCGGCGCGGCCGTGGGCCACCTGCCGGCGCCGCGATCTGGGGACCTGCGCCCACGGCAGCCCGGCCAGCGCCCGGCGGAGTGTGGGCTGGTTGCCCTTGACGGTGAACAGGTAGTGCCCGCCGCGGGCGTGCAGCCAGGTCGCGTGCGCGCGCTGCAGTGCAGGCCCCGTCCGCGGTGAGCACGACCTCGTGCAGGTCACCCACGGTGGCCAGGGCGGTGGTGAACCGGCGATCTCATCGCCGTCGACCACCGGAACCTGGGTGAGCACCAGCTGCGAGGCGTGGTCGTAGACGCCGAACACCTTGACCTGCGCGCCATCAAGGTGCGGCTGCCGCGCAGCGTCTTGCCATCAGCGGCCACCACCACTCGACGCTCGGCAATCGGGCCACCGGCCGGGTGAGCCTGCGCGGCGGCGGTGCGGCGGGCGAGTACCCAGCCGGTCAACGCCGCCTGCAGCGCCGCTGAATCCAGTCGGGACAGCGCCCGGCGAAAGGTACTGGCGTGCGGCGGAACCGCGCACACGCGCACCTCGTGCTCGCCGGCCACGGCCCAGTCGGCGATCGCCGCGTACGACCGGGCGCCGGCCATGATCGCGCCCAGAGCGAGGAAGAGGATCGACTGCAGACTGTGACGACGCCCCCGCCGCTTACGCGGGTCGGACACCACCGCCAGCGCCTGCAGCAAACTGATCGACTCCGCCGCCGACAGCGGCCGGGCCGGCACCTCGGCGGCGGTGGCGGCATCGAGCAGGGCAGTCGGGGAAGATGAGGTCGCGGGCACGGGCCTT
>JALYNA010000010.1 GCA_030773455.1 Actinomycetota bacterium | reverse complement strand
GGGGCGGTCGGCTGGTGGCTGGGCTCCGGCCGGTGGACGACGGTGCCGCAGCTGGCCGGCCGGGAGCAGGGCGTGGCCATCGACCTGCTGCAGGAGGCCGGGCTGGACCCCGCCTGCTGCGAGGAGCGGTTCAGCGAGGAGGTCGCCGAGGGCGTGGTCATCTCCGCCGAGCCCGCCGGCGGTGAGGTCATCCGCGGCACCGACGTCCGGCTGGTCGTCTCCAAGGGCCAGGAGCGGTTCGAGGCCGACCCGGCGCTGGTCGGCCGCCCGCTGGAGGAGGTCCGTGCCGCGCTGGCCGACGTCCCGGTGGTGCGCCGCGAGGTGCAGGACTACGACAACGACACGCCGGTCGGGCGCGTGACCGGTTTCGAGCCCGAGGCCGGCACCGAGCTCAAGCGGGACCAGGAGCTGGTCGTCTACGTCAGCCGCGGGCACGAGCCGGTGGCGGTGCCCGCCGTGGTCGGGCTCTCGCCGGAGGAGGCCACGGCGAACCTGCAGGCGCTCGGCTTCACCGTGCAGCGCACCGAGGGCCGCAGCGCCGACGTCGACCCCGGCGACGTCATGGCGGTCAACCCGGCCGCCGGCCAGCAGGCCCCCTACCAGAGCGCCGTCACCATCCAGGTGTCGACGGGACTGCCGCAGGTCCAGGTGCCCGACGTCGTCGGGCGGAGCCAGCAGGAGGCGACCGCGCTGCTCCAGCAGGCCCGTCTCCGGGTGCAGGTGAGCCAGTTCTTCGGTGACGAGGTGTTCCGGCAGAGCCCGGCCGCCGGCCAGACGGTCGAGATCGGCACCCCGGTGACGATCCTGGTCACCTACGGGCAGGACTGAGGACGCTGCGCACTGCTCCCGGGGTGCCGCCGATCGAGGCGCACATCCAGATCAAGGGCGGGCTGGCCACCGGCGGGCTGGCCCACACCGACGCCGTCGCCGCGCGGGCCGTGCAGGTCTTCGTCGGCAACCCGCGCGGCTGGCGGCTGACCCCCGGCGACCCGCGGCAGGACGCGCGCTTCACCGCCGGGTGTGCCGAGCGCGGGGTGCCCTCCTTCATCCACACGCCGTTCCTGGTCAACGTGTAACTCCCTCCTGTTTGTGCAGGTCAGCCCTGTGCTGCCTGCTCCGATGGCACGGCGATGGCACTCCACGCCTCGTCCACCGCCCGCCGGGTGCGCTCCTCCGAGTCCGGCATCAGGTGGCCGTACGTCGTCAGCACCAGCGTCGCGTTCTCGTGCCCGAGACGTTCCGCCACCGCCACCACAGACTCGCCGGCCGCGAGCAACACCGAGGCGTAGTGGTGCCGCAGGTCATGGCTCGACGTCCCGGCCGGAAGCCCGGCGCGCTTTACCGCCGCGCGGAAGATCTGCGCCCCGCCGTAGTGGTCATGTCGATACGGGGCACCGGTCCAAGTGGTGAACAGGGTGCCGTCGTCGCCGGGCGGGAGCTCCGCGATGTGCTGGGCGAGCGCATCGGCGACCACCTGGGGCAGCGGGATCGTCCGACGGGATCGCGGGGTCTTCGGCTCGGATCTCGTCTTCGCTCCGGGCGCGAACTGCCACTCGACCCGCACGGTCCGGCGGAGGAAGTCGACGTCCCCGACACGGAGGGCGAGCAGCTCGCCGACCCGCAACCCCAGCCCGGCCTGCGTGAGCACCATCGCCCGGTTGCGCGGCGGCATGGCGCCCGCCAACACCTGCACCTGCTCGACGGTGAGCGGCACAACCCGCGGCTGTTCGTGTCGGGGAAGCGCCACCCGGACAACGGGGGACGACGCGACCAGCCGGTCCAGCACAGCGTTGGCGTAGATCGAGCGCAGCAGCGAAACCAGGTTCCGCAGCGTCGACGGCGCCAACACCTGCGCCCGGTCGCTGGCCCACGCTTGTATCTCGGACGGGCGCGCGGCGGCCAACCGCCGATCGCCGAGCCGGGTACCGGCGATATGGACCTCGATCAACTGCGATACCCGCCGAGCCGTCGTTGGCCGGTGCGGTCGGGCAGCCGCCCACGCCCGCGCGTACTCCACGACCGTCGTCCGATCCGAGTGGTCGACGTACTGTCCACGGATCTTGTCCGCCTCGACGGTGGCCGCGAACCGGTCGGCGTCCCCCTTCTTGCCGAACGTCTTCCTGCGCTGCCGACCGTCCGGGTCGCGGTACCGGACGTCGTAGACCTTGACCTCGCGACCGCCGCGACGGGTGATGCGACTTTCAACGCTCGCCATCGCCGGAACCTCCCTCCACGTGGGCGAGGTCCGCGGGCAGGGCGCCCGGATCAAGGCCGGCCCGCCGCATCGCAGTGCGGTGGCGGCGTAGCTGGGTCTCGATGGTGCGTACCACTTCCTCCAGGTACTGGGCCTCCCGCAGGTGCACGTAGAGGTGATCGGGGCGCTCCACAGGCGTGTCCCAGTCCGCCCCGCCCGCCTTCTCCCGGGCCAGGGTCAGGGCTCGCCGCGCCTGCTCCCACTCCCACTCCAACCGGTCGTGCTCGCGGAACCGCATGACCGGCCAGTCCTCGGTGGCCTCGTCCAGGTCCGACCAGGTGATCAGGTCCAGTCTCGGCGGCCGGTCCTCCCCGGTGAACCACCGTGCCGCGTCCCACGTGTCGATCCGCTCGCCCGGGAACAGCTCGACCGACCGCCGATGACCGAGCGGGAACACCAGGTGGATCGGCGGGGTGCCCAGTGCGGCAGCGAGCCCGACCAGCTCGTCCAACGACACGTCCCGGCGCCCCGTCTCGATCTTGCTGAGGGTGTTGAGGCTCAGCGGGATGCGCAGCGCGTCCATCCGTGCCGAGACCTCAGCGAGGCTCAACCGCCGGTCTTTCCGCAGGCGCCGGACGTTCTCGCCCAGAGACCCGGTGAGTGATCCGCTATCCACACTGAATAAACCTACGGCAGTGGTTGTCGGAAGTCGAGAGGTTGTGGCAAGCTCTCCGTAACGACGACAGGAGTCGCCGTCTTTCTCTGGATCGGAGAACCATGGGCGAGAGACTGCTCCCCGCCCAGGAGGTCGCCGACTTCCTGGGCATCCCGCTCACCACGCTGTACCAGTGGCGCACGAAGGGCACCGCGCCGCGTGCGATCCGCGTAGGTCGACACCTCCGCTTCGACCCCCAGGACGTGAACGCCTGGTGTGACCGGAACGCCGACCAGCCTCGACGGGGGGCGGAGTGACGAACGCCCGCCCCGAGGTCGGGACGGGCGCCGTGTGGAACGTGCCGGGCGGGCACGGCCACAGTACCGCGACCCACCGACTGACCATGCCGACCACCGACCCGGAGCGGGCCCTGCTCGGCGCCACCCTGCAGGGTGCCGCCCAGGTGCTCGATTGCATCCGCGACGACGACCTCGCCGACCCGCGGCTGCACGTGGTCGCCGAGATCGTCCGGCAGCTCGCCGACGCCGGCATCCGTCCGGACCCGGTGACCGCCCTCGCGCACGCCCGGGCAACCGGCACCGTCACCCGGGCGGGCGCCGTGCAGGAGTTCGCACTGCTGCTGCACGAGCTGATCGCTGAGTGCCCGTTGCCGAGCTCGGCGCGGTTCTACGCGGTCGCGGTGCTGGATGAGGCGGTACGTCGTCGGGTGGCCGAGGCCGGCACCCGCCTGGCGCAGGCCGCCGAGGGCGAGTCGCTGGAGTCGCTGGTCGCCTTAGTCGACGCCGAGCACCGCGCGGTGCGAGAGCTGGCCGACCGGCGGGCCGCCGTCGCCGACGACGCGCCCCAGCTGCGGGCGGTGGCGGGCTGATGGGGACGCTCGGCAATCACGACCAGCGCTGCGCTATGTGGGCGGGGCACAGCACGTGCACCTGTCCGCCGAAGCCGTCGACGGCTCCCAGTGGCACGGCGCCGGTCGACACGCGACCGAAGGTGTGGAAGGCCACTGATCTGGCAGCGGCCCGCCGCGTGGAATGGCTGGCCAACCGGCGCATCGTGGCTGGCGCGACGAACTACATGCTGGGCCCCGAGGGGATCGGCAAGAGCCTGTTCCTCACCTGGCTGACCGCACTGGTCACCACCGGACGACCGTTTCCCGAGTTCGGGCTGCCGGCACGGGCGCCGCGCACCGTGGTGCTGGTCCTCACCGAGGACGACTGGGCCACCATCGCCCGGCCCCGGCTCGAGGTGGCCGGCGCCGACCTGGACTTCGTGCGCGTTATCTGCGCCGAGGAGGACGGCTCGGGGTCGCCCACCTTCCCCGACGACATGGCCGTCGTCGAGGCCGCCGGGACCAACGCCTCGGTCGTCATCGTCGATGCCTGGGCGGACACCCTGCCCGGCAACCTCTCGGTCAAGGACCCGCAGCAGGCCCGTCAGGCGCTGCACCCGTGGAAGGAACTCGCCACCCGCACCGGGGTCGCGGTCCTCCTCAGCGGCCACACGAACCGGGAGAAGGGCAGCAACGTCCGCAACGCCTACGGCCTCTCCGGGGAAATCCGCAAGAAGGCGCGGATGACGCTGCTGGCCCAGCCGGACCAGGACGAAGACGGCGTGCTCGTCATCGGTCCCGAGAAGACCAACGTCACCGCGCCCGTGGCCGCTTCCCGGTTCCGCATCGAGGCCGTCCCGGTGTTCGCGCCGACGGACGACAGCGACGGGACCGTGCCCCGTCTGGTGTGGATTGGCGACGCCGAGCAGTCCGCGCGGGACTTCTTCGCCGACTCCGCAGCCGCCGAACATGGTGACGGAGCCGAGGACCGTAACGACGTTGACGAGTGGCTGCGCAGCTACCTGGCCACCGGCAGCCAGAAGGCCAACGAGGTCTACACCGCCGCCGACGCCAACGGCTTTAGCAAGGACCAGGTGAAGCGGTCCAAGAAGCGCATCGGCGCCGTGGCCGACCGGCCGACGAACCCTGGGCCCTGGTTCTGGTCGTTGCCCGGCCCAAGGCACGGAGCAGGGGGCACCCAACCGTCCCTTCCCCCGTCGTCGCTCCCTGCGCTCCCTGTGCTCCCTGCCAGGTCAGAAGGGGTGCGGCAGGGAGCAGAGCGCGCAGGGAGCAGGAGACACAGAACACCGCCCCCTGCGGCCACCCCCTCAAGGTTCAGACCACCACCGGCCGGTGCCCCATCTGCATCGCCGAGAAGCACGCTGACCCCGCCCGCGCCGCCGCCGAGGAGCGCGGCCGGGCGCTCCGCCTGGCGGTGGGCACATGACCCGCGACAACACGCACGACGACGTTGTGAGCTTCTTCCGGCGCCGGGCGGCCCGTGACCTGGCGGAGATCCGTCGCCGCCAGGCTCAACTTGAGGCCGAGGCCCCGTATATCCGGTCCTTGCCGAAAGTCACCGTTGGTGACTTGTTCGACGAGCTGGCGAGTGCTCGCAGGCCGAAGCTGCGCGTCCTGAAGGGCCGCGACACATGAGCCGCGAGAGCGCCCGCCACGGGGGGAGCCCGCCCTGTACCGGCTGCTACCTACCCGCGCAGTTCCGCACCCGAGGCCGGTGCTTCTGGTGCCCGGACCTGGACCGCGGGCCGCGGGCACCTGAGCCCGCGCCCGAGTCACCCCGACGTAACCTGCACCACCTGACCCGAAAGGACCCCCGATGACCTACCCCATCGACAGCTTCGAGGCCGGCCGGCTGGCCGCAAACGCCCGCATGTACGAGCCGGACGAACTGCTCGACCGGGCCGCCGACCTGTTCGAGAACAACCGGCCGGCGTGGGAGCGGCTGCCCGCCCGCACCCGCGACAGGTCGGTGATCCACAAGGACATGCGGGACCTGTACCGGGCCGCTGTCCGCGCCCGACTCATCCCCGACGACCGCGGCCCCGCGGCCTGACCGACAGGAGACCCCGATGCCCAAGACCGCACCCCTCACCCGCGAGGAACTGGAGCAGCAGGCCGCAGACCTCAACGCCCAGCTCGCCGCGATCCGCGAACAGGAACGGCGGGAGCAGGAAGCAGCGGCCCGTCGCCGCGCCCAGGGTGAAGCCGAGTGGGACCGGCAGTTCCTCGCCACCCTCACCACGGCCGACCTGGAGAGGGACGTCGACCAGGCCGCCCAGGCCCTCGACGAGGCGCTTGCCACCAACCCCCTGGTGCTGGCGTTGGCCGACTTCCTGACCGCGCTGCGCCGCCGCTCCAACCTCCGGCAGGAGATCAGCAGCGCACGCATGCGCGTCGGCCAGGACCCCCTGCCCACGCAGTCGATGAGGACCGAGATCACGCCCGAGGACGTTCTCGAGCTCCTGCTGCGGCCGACCAACCGCATGGCCGGTGACCGCGTGGCCGCCGAGGTCGCAGACATGTACGCCCGCCGGGACGCCGCGGGCGACGTCCCGCCCGCGCAGCGCTTCCTCGAATCCGGTCAACCACCTCTCGGCCCGCTGCACGGGGCTCTGCGCGGGCGAG
>JALYNA010000009.1 GCA_030773455.1 Actinomycetota bacterium | reverse complement strand
GCCGGACTGGGAGCAGAAGTGGCAGTCCTCCGGGCAGCCGCCGGTCTTGAGCGACACGATGCCCTCGACCTCGACCTCCGGGCCGCACCAGCGCATCCGCACCTGGTGGGCCAGCTCGAGCAGCTGCGGCATGTCCTCGTCGGACAGGTCCAGGACCGCGAGGATCTGCTCCTCGCTGAGACCCCGTCCCTCCTCGAGCACTTGACCCCTGGCCTGCTCGAGCACCGTCGTCATCGCTGTCCTTCCCTCCAGCAGCGTCCGTCGCGGCCCGTTCTCCGCCGTGTGAGTCATGACGCGCTGGTTGACGGACAGAACCTAACAGCCGGTGGCGAGCGGCCATGAGCGGCCATGAGCGGTCATGGGGTCGGGTTCCGGCGTCCGGCGTCGGTACGGGGCCGGACGCCAGGCGCTCACCGGCCAACCGCGGCGGTCCCCGGTTCGGCGGCCGCGCCGCCGGGATCGTCGGCGTAGCGCGCGAGGAACGCCTTCTCGTCCGGGGTGAGCCGGCGGGGCCGGTCGATGCCGAAGTCGAAGGGCACCAGCAGGGTGCTGCCGGTGACCGCCCGCCGTCCGTGGTCGAAGAGCTCGTAGTGGCAGGTGAAGGCGGCGGCCCGGATCCCGGACAGCCAGATCTGCACGTCCAGCGGGTCGCGCGAGTAGACGACCGGCAGCTTGTACTGGATGTCGTGGGCCGCGACGACGGTGCCCTGCCGCAGGCCGGTCTGCTCCTCCAGCGAGGCCCGGTCGAAGAACAGGTCGACGCGGGCCATCTCGAAGTACGCCAGAAAGACGACGTTGTTGACGTGGCCGTAGGCGTCCATGTCCGACCAGCGCATGGGAACCTGCACGGTGTGTCTCACGGCGGACACCCTGCCGTATCCGGTCGGCGGGCAGCTCGTCGGCCGCGGGTCACTCCACGAACGCCGACGGCCCCCTGCAGGGCCCCGCCGCGGCCCCGTCCTGAGCTCGCGAAGGGTGGGGAGGACGGGGTCCTTCCACGGTGGGGAGGGGGCGGCCTCCCTGCAGGGCCCCACGGCGAGCCTGCGAGCAGTGGGGGGCAGGGAGGTCCTTCGCTCAGTCCCGGGTCAGCTTCCGGTACGTCGCCCGGTGCGGCCGGGCCGCCTCGGGGCCGAGCCGCTCGACCTTGTTCTTCTCGTAGTCGGCGAAGTAGCCCTCGAACCAGAACCACGTGGACTCGCCCTCGTAGGCGAGGATGTGCGTCGCCACGCGGTCGAGGAACCAGCGGTCGTGGCTGACCACGACGGCGCAGCCCGGGAACTCCAGCAGCGCGGACTCCAGGCTGGTCAGCGTCTCGACGTCCAGGTCGTTGGTCGGCTCGTCGAGCAGCAGCAGGTTGCCGCCCTGCTTGAGGGTCAGGGCGAGGTTCAGGCGGTTGCGCTCACCGCCGGACAGCACGCCGGCCCTCTTCTGCTGGTCCGGCCCCTTGAACCCGAACGCGGCGACGTAGGCACGCGAGGGCATCTCGACGTTGCCCACCTTGATGTGGTCCAGGCCGTCGGAGACGACGTCCCACAGCGTCTTGTTCGGGTCGATGCCGGCGCGGCTCTGCTCGACGTAGGAGAGCTTGACCGTCTCGCCGACCTTGATCTCGCCGTCGTCGGGCTTCTCCTCCCCGACCAGCATCTTGAACAGCGTGGTCTTGCCGGCGCCGTTGGGGCCGACGACGCCGACGATGCCGTTGCGGGGCAGCGTGAAGGACAGGTCGTCGATCAGGACGCGGTCGCCAAAGCCCTTGGTGAGGTCGTGGGACTCGACCACCACGCTGCCCAGCCGCGGGCCCGGCGGGATCTGGATCTCCTCGAAGTCCAGCTTGCGGTACTTGTCCGCCTCGGCCGCCATCTCCTCGTAGCGCTGCAGGCGGGCCTTGCTCTTGGCCTGGCGGGCCTTGGCGCCCGACCGCACCCATTCCAGCTCCTCGGCCAGCCGCTTCTGCCGCTTGGCGTCCTTGGCACCCGCGACCTTGAGCCGGGCGGCCTTGGTCTCCAGGTAGGTGGAGTAGTTGCCCTCGTAGGGGTAGGCCCGGCCGCGGTCGAGCTCGAGGATCCACTGGGCCACGTTGTCGAGGAAGTACCGGTCGTGGGTGACGGCCACGACGGTGCCGGCGTACTTCTCCAGGTGCTGCTCCAGCCAGGCGACGCTCTCCGCGTCGAGGTGGTTGGTGGGCTCGTCGAGCAGCAGCAGGTCCGGCGCCTCGAGCAGCAACTTGCACAGGGCGACGCGGCGGCGCTCACCACCGGAGAGGACGGTGACGTCGGCGTCGCCGGGCGGGCAGCGCAGCGCGTCCATGGCCTGCTCGATGCGCGCGTCGAGCTCCCAGCCGTCGGCGTTCTCGATGACCTCCATGAGCTCGCCCTGCTCGGTCAGCAGCGTGTCGAAGTCGGCGTCGGGCTCGCCCATCGCCGCGCTGACCTCCTCGAAGCGGGTCAGCGCGTCTCGCAGCGGCTTGACAGCCTCCTCCACGTTGCCGCGCACGTCGAGCTCCTCGTTGAGCGGCGGCTCCTGCAGCAGGATGCCCACCGTGGCGTCCGGCGCCAGCATCACGTCGCCGTTGGAGGGCTGCTGCATGCCGGCCATGATCTGGAGGACGGTCGACTTGCCGGCGCCGTTCGGGCCGACGA
>JALYNA010000008.1 GCA_030773455.1 Actinomycetota bacterium | reverse complement strand
CCGTTGTCCAGCGCCGCGGTGAGCAGCGGGGCGAGCACGCGGCCCGGCTCGGCGACGCCCGCCGTGCGCAGCAGGTCCGCGGCCTCGGCGACCAGCGTGACGAGGTGGTTGGCGCCGGTGACCAGCGCGGCGTGGTAGAGCCCGCGGTCGGCCTCGGCGACGAAGAACGGCTCCCCGCCCATCTCCAGGACCAGCGTCTCGGCCACCGGCCGGTGCTCCGGTGCGCTAGTGACGCCGAAGGGGGCCCCCGCGAGCCGGTTGGCGTCCTCGGGGGCACCGGTGAAGGTCATGGCCGGATGCAGGGCCAGGGGCAGGACGCCGGCCCGTGCGGCGGGGGCGAGGACGGCCAGGCCGTGCGCCCCCGAGGTGTGGAAGGCCAGCTGGCCGGCCCGCCAGCCGCCGGTGCCGGCCAGGCCCGAGACCAGGCCCGCCAGGCTGTCGTCGGGAACGGCGAGGACCACCAGGTCGGCAGCGGCCACGACCTCGTCGGTGGGCAGCAGCGGCACGCCGGGCAGCAGGCGGGCCGCGCGCTCGGCGGATGCGGCGGAGAGGCCTGCGGCGGCGACCACGTCGTGGCCGGCGGCGGTGAGGGCGGCGCCGAGGACGGCGCCGACGCGCCCGGCGCCGACGATGCCGACGCGGAGGCGGGCGGGAGCGGAGCCGACCGGGGGAAGACCGGCAGCGCGGAGCGTCCTGCGGGCAGCAGGCATCGGTGCACCTCTCGTTCCAGTCCCTCGCGGGTACCGGACTCCTGGTCGCGGACTCCGCCGTTGGAGTCCGTCGGGTGTTGCTGTCCTGCGGTGGTGCCGGCGCGGGGCCCCGCTGCGACCGGAGGTGTCACGCGGGGTCGCGCCGAAGGCGAGTGTGGGACCGGCTGGGGGCGCGTGCAACGCCTCCCCCTGTGGGGTGGGTCACCTACGTCCGCCTACGGTGTCCGACGGCGACGCAGACGAACGGCGAGAGGATCCGGGTGGGCACCCTCGAGGGACGGACGGCGCTGGTCACCGGCGCGAGCCGGGGCATCGGCCTGGCGATCGCGCAGAGCCTGGTGACGCGGGGCGCGCGGGTCGTCGTCACAGGCCGCAAGCCCGATGCGCTGGCGGAGGCCGTGACCGCACTGGGCGGTCCGGAGGTCGCCGTGGGCGTCGCCGGCAACGCAGGGGACGCCGAGCACCGGGCGCAGGCCGTGCGCACCGCCGTCGATACCTTCGGCAGCCTGGACATGCTCGTCGGGAACGTCGGCATCAACCCGGTCTACGGCCCGATGGTCGACCTGCCGCTGGACGGGTTCCGCAAGATCCTCGACACCAACGTCGTCGCCACCCTCGGTCTGGTGCAGGAGGCCTGGCGCGCGTGGATGGCCCAGCACGGCGGCTCGGTGCTCGTCGTCGCCTTGGTCGCCGGGCTCAAGGCCTCGCCGATGATCGGCGGCTACGGGGTCAGCAAGGCCGCGCTGATCAACCTGGTCACCCAGCTGGCGGTGGAGCTGGGCCCGAAGGTGCGGGTGAACGCTGTGGCGCCGGCGGTGGTGAAGACCCGCTTCGCCGGCGCCCTGTACGAGGGCCGGGAGGCCGAGGCGGCCGCGCAGTACCCGGTGGGCCGGCTGGGCGAGCCCGAGGACGTCGGCGAGGCCGCGGCCTACCTGCTCGGCGACGGCGCGGGCTGGGTGACCGGCCAGACGCTGGTGCTCGACGGCGGCGCACTGTCCCGCGGCCCTGGCTGAGAGCCCGCGGCCCGGCCCCCTCGCAGGGCCCCGCCGCGAGCCTGCGAGTGGTGGGGGGCGAGGGGGTCCTTTCTCAGCGGCCGAGCACGCGGGCCAGGACGTCGTCGCTCTCGTCGTCCTCGAGGTAGCGGCGCCGGCGGCGGCCACCGGACGGCGGGGTGAGGCCGCTCTCGGCGAGCAGTTGCGCCAGCGGGGTCGCCTGGTCCTGCTGTGCCGGGGCGGGCGCCTCGGCGGTCGGTGCGGCCGCGGCCGGACCGGGCACCGGAGGACGATCCGGCCGGGCGGCCGGACACTCGACGGTCAGCTTCTCGGCCAGCACGGGGACGGCCATCGGCGACGGCTCGTCAGTGCGGCGGCGGCGCGGCTCGGACTCGGCGTACGGCGGGGGCGGCGCGTCCACTCCGGAGCGGCCGGCCGGCCGGTCCCACGGGGGCGGCGGCAGGGCCACCCGGCGCGGCTCGACGCGGACCTCGTCCACCGGGCGGATCCGGTGGCCGGCTCGGGTGCGGCGGGAGCCGTCCGGGTGGACGGGGTCCGCAGCAGAACGCGCTCGACGAGCATCTCGCTGGACAGCTGCTCGGTCAGCTCGCTGCGCAGCCGGCCGACGTCCGCGAGCAGCTCGGCCAGTGCGGTGGGGTCCAGGCCGGCCAGGGTGGTGCGGAGCTCGGCGAGGCCGGCGAGGTCATGGCGCAGCCCGGCGACCTCCGCCACCTCACGGCGCAGCTCGGCCACCTAGGCCAGCTCCTCTCGGAGCCGGCCGAACTGGGCCAGCTCCCCGCGCAGCGCCTCGAGCTCGGCGCGCATCGCCTGCTCGGCGGCGGACCGCAGCTCGTTGTCCACCCCCGTCTCGTGCTCCCGCCGGGCCGCCGCCTCACGTTCCCGTGCCAGCTCGTGGGCCAGCCGCAGTTCGGCCTCGCGCTCGCGGCCGCCGCCCGGTCGAGGCCGGCGCGCTCGACCGCGGCCTGCTTCCCGCCGTCCACCGGGCTGCCGTCCGCGGGTCCCCGGGACGCGACCAGCGCGGCGAGCACGAATGCCCAGGCCGCGGCGACCACGGCCAGCCGCAGCACCTGCGGGTCCTCGGTGAGGAGGACGACGACGCTGGCCGCCACCGCGAGGCAGAAACCCGCCGCCAGTCCGGCCGTCCGCGGTCCCGGCGACCTCGGGCCGGCGGAGCGGGCACCGACCCCGTACCGGTGCGCCAACGCGTCCTCCCGGTCTCCCGCATGCTGCTGAGCGTAACGCTGCGGAGGCTGTCCACCACGGAACGGAGCCCGGAGACGGCGCACACGCCGCGGCCCACGGAACGGTCCCCCGAGGGCCCCGGGCGCTCGCGGGCGGCTCCCTCCAGGGCACCGCCCCGAGCCTGCGAGGGGTGGGGAGGAGGGGGCCCTTCTTCAGCCCCGGGCCAGCTCCGCGTCGGAGCTGGGGACCAGGCCGATCGAGATCTCGCCCTGCCGCAGCGCCGCCGTGGTCAGCGGACCGCCGGCGTCCAGCTCGCGGAAGCCGTCGAACTGCAGGCCGTAGGTCTCCTCGAGGCCGGGCCGGCAGTACGGCTGCTCCGTGCAGCCGGGCGGGCCGCCCAGGACCAGCGAGCCGTCGGCGCAGGCGTCGGCGAGCTCGGACAGCGTGGCGACGCCGAGCTCGTCGGCGAAGGCGCGGGTCACCGCGAAGGCGTTCTGGTCCACGGCCTCGGCCGGCCGGCCGACGACCAGCCCGACCTGCTCGGCCAGCGGGCGCAGCGCGTTCAGCGTCTCCTGGACGTCGCCGGTCGCGGCTGCTTCGGCCTCCGGGCCGTTGACCTGGCGGTTGAGGAACTCCGTGGCCGTGGCCAGGTACTCGGGAACGACGTGGATCTCCGAGCCGGACATCAGCGCGCGCAGGTAGTCCTCGCGGTCGCCGACCTCGCGCACCGAGACGTCGAAGCCCGCGGCGCCGAGGACGCCGGCGTAGACGTTCGCCAGGACCGCCGACCCGGTGCTGTCCCCGCTGCCCACCACGACCGGTCCGCCGCCCTGCTCGAGGGCGGCGGTGTCCACGTTCTCCTCGACCCACGCCGCGGCAGCCTCCCTGGGGCTTCGCCGCTCGACGTCGACGGCGGCGTTGAGCTCGATGAGCTTCCCGGTGGTCAGCGCCGCCGAGACCTCGTCGAGTGCGGAGAGCAGCTCCGGGTGGGCCTGCGCGGTGGCCATGTTGACCGCCGGGACGACGTTCTCCGCGTGCTGCAGGTGCTGGTCGTCCTCGAGCACGACGAGCTGCTCCCCCGCCACGGGGGCGCAGGCGCCGCCGGATGCGCTCCCGCTGCTCGCCCGGGCTCCGCCGGGAACCGAGGAGCCGGACTCGCCGCAGGCGGTGAACAGCAGCCCGGCGACGACGAGCGGGGCCAGGATGCGTGCACGGCTGCGCAACGTGGCCCGCCTCCTGTGTCCCGCCCGGCCCGCCGGCCGCGGCGCGTGTCTGGCGGGGATGCCCCGCGACCGCCATGCAACCTCCGACCCACCCGCGTGGGCCACGTGCACGCGCCGGGTGTTGCCCGGTTGTTACGCGGACGCGCCGGTCGCGGGGGCATGCCGGACACGGGCAGCGGCCCGAGGCGTCAGGAGGACGGCTCCGGGTCCCGGGGTCGCCCGGAGGGCGATGACGGGTCCGTCGGGACGCGGCAGACCGACTCGAGCACCAGCGCGGCCGCGACCAGGGCGGCGGAGCAGACCACCCCGACGACGCCGGTGACGGTGTCGGCCGCGGCGGCCTGCAGCCGCGACACCGAGGGCGCCACGTAAAGCAGCAGCCCCACCCAGATGCCGACGAAGGCCGCGCCGACGTAGGCGCTGGCCTGGGCCAGGACGGCGAGCCGGGCGACCAGCATCGGCTCGACCGGCCGGACCGGCGCGGTGCCGCGTTCGGCGGGGGGACGGCGGTCCCGCTGGGCGGCCAGCCGGGCGCGCAGCGTGCGGGCGCCGAGGAACTCGGCCGCGGCGAGCAGACCGAGCGGGACCGGCAGCCACCAGCGCAGCGCGGGCAGCGAGCCGTAGCCCGCCCCCACCACCAGCCAGGCGGCGAGGGCGAGGCCCGCAGCGAGGACCAGGAGATCCCGCCGGTCCACCGGTCTCACGCGCCCTCCTCGCTGGCGCTCGTCGAGCACGTTCGCGGCCTCGCTCTGCCCATGCGTGAGCTCGCACGCTCGCTCACCGAAGGTGCTCCCAGCGGACGACGGCCGCGACGTCCTCGGGGGGTAGGGCGGCCAGCAGGTCGCTGACCCGGCCGCGGCCCGGCAGCGCCGCGGTGGGGTCCAGGGTGGCCCACGGCACGAGGACGAAGGCCCGCTCGTGCGCCCGCGGGTGCGGGAGGGTGAGCGCGGGGTCGTCGGAGAGGACCGGCTGCCCGTCGTCCCCCATGACCGTGACGACGTCGACGTCCAGGCTGCGCGGTCCCCAGCGCACGGCGCGGGTGCGCCCGGCGGCCTGCTCGAGCTCGTGCGCGCGGGCCAGCCAGCCGGCGGCGTCCCGGTCCCCGCGCACGACCACGACCGCGTTGAGGTACGGCGGCTGCTCCACCGGCCCCCACGGCGGCGTCTCGTACAGCATCGAGCGGGCGACGAGCACGCCGTCGTCCTTGAGGGCGGCGACGGCGGCCCGCAGCGCGCCCGCGCGGTCGCCCAGGTTGGCGCCGAGGGACAGGACCGCGCGGGTCACGAGTCCTCCTCGCCGGCGCTCGTCGGACCCGCGCCCCAGGGTGCTGCGTCCCCGCGTGAGCTCGCGAACTCGCTCACGTCCGCTCCCGCCGGATGGTGACCGTGACGTCGTCGACGGGGACGCCGAGGTCGGCCTCGGGCTTGTGCACGGCGATCTCGACGGCGTCAACCCGCGGATCGGCCAGGCACACGTCGGCCAACCGCTGGGCAAGGGTCTCGATCAGGTCGACCGGTTCCCCGGTCAGCACGCCGTGCAGCGCGCGAGCCAGGCCGGCGTAGTCGACCGTGCGCCCGAGGTCGTCGCCGGCCGCGGCCGGGGCGCTGTCGACCTCGAGGACGGCGTCGACGCGGAAGGTCTGCCCCACCCGGCGTTCGGCCTCGTACACGCCGTGGAAGGCATGCGCGGTCAGCCCGTGGACGGCGATGCGGTCGGGGCGGGCGGACGGGCGGGCGTCAGCCACGGCGCTCCCCGTCGCGGCGAGCCGCCCGGACGGCGGTGACGGTGCGGACGGCGTCGGCGGAGGCTGCGGCGTCGTGCACCCGCACCCCCCACGCGCCGGCCTCCGCGGCCAGCACCGTGGTGGCCAGGGAGGCGGCGTCCCGCTGCTCGGCCGGGCGAAGGGTGCCGTCGGGGGCGGCGAGCAGGCGGCCGAGGAAGGACTTGCGGGAGGCACCCACGAGCACCGGCAGACCGAGGCCGACGATCCGGTCCAGACCGGCGAGCAGCCGCCAGTTGTGCTCGGATCGCTTGGCGAAGCCCAGGCCGGGGTCGAGGACCAGCTGCTCGGGCGCGACGCCCGCGGCGACGACGTCCTCCACCCGCGCGGTCAGCTCGGCGCAGACCTCGGTGACCACGTCGCCGTACTGCGCGGCGGCGTACATCTCGCGGCTGTGGCCCCGCCAGTGCATGAGCACCCACGGGACGCCGGCCTCGGCGACCAGCTCGGCCATCTTCTTGTCCGCGAGGCCGCCGCTCACGTCGTTGACCAGGACGGCACCGGCGGCGAGCGCGGCCTCGGCGACCTCGGCGCGCGTGGTGTCGACGCTGGTGCGCACGCCCGCGTCGGCCAGCTCGCGGATCACCGGGACCACCCGGCGGCACTCCTCGGCGGCGTCCACCCGGTCGGCGCCGGGGCGGGTGGACTCCCCGCCGACGTCGACGTAGTCGGCACCGGCGGCGTGCATCGCCAGGCCGTGCGCGACGGCCGAACCGGCGTCGGCGAAGCAACCACCGTCGGAGAAGGAGTCGGGCGTGACGTTGAGGACCCCCATGACCACGCAGTGGCCGGGGCGCGGGAGGGAGACGGTGGTCACCGGCCCATGGCCATGGCTCGGTTCCGGGCTCGCTCCACTCCTCGCTCCGAGGTCCAGGCCGCCTCCGCGGTCGCTCCGCTCCTCGCTCGTTCCTCACTGCGATGCTCGCTCCCTATCGGAGGCCGCCTCGCTGCGATGCTCACTGGCCCGTCACCTCCGCAGCAGGAGGCTCATGGCCTCGCTCCGGGTGGCCGGGTTGTCCCGGAAGATGCCGCGCACGGCCGAGGTGACCGTGGACGACCCGGGCTTGCGGATGCCGCGCATGGCCATGCACAGGTGCTCGGCCTCGATCACGACCAGCACCCCGCGCGGCTTGAGCACGTCGGCCAGCGCGTCGGCGATCTGACTGGTCATCCGCTCCTGCACCTGCGGGCGCCGGGCGTAGACCTCGACCAGCCGGGCCAGCTTGGACAGCCCGGTGACCCGGCCGTCCTCCGCCGGGATGTAGCCGACGTGCGCGACGCCGTGGAAGGGCACGAGGTGGTGCTCACAGGTGGAGTACATCGGGATGTCCTTCACCAGGACCATCTCGTCGTGGTCCTCGTCGAAGGTCGTCGCCAGGACGTCGCCGGGGTCCTGCCACAGCCCCGCGAAGGTCTCCGCGTACGCACGGGCGACCCGGTCGGGGGTGTCCTGCAGGCCGGGACGGTCGGGGTCCTCGCCGACGGCGAGCAGCAGCTCCCGGACGGCGGCCGCGGCCCGGGCGTGGTCCACGCCGCGCAGTGGCCGTTCCAGCAGCTGGTCTCCCGCCTCGGCCGGGATCTCGCTCACGCGGCGCCTGCCGTGCTCATGGGTGGGCTCGCGAGCTCGCTCACCTCTGTGCGGGGGCGCCGACGTCGCCCACAGCGGTGCTGCCATGACCGAGGTGGCCGTTGCCGTTCTGGGCGGCCCGCTCGGCGGGGGTGAGCACCGGCGGCTGGTTCGACGGCGTGCGCTTGCCGAAGCCGTTGTACGGGGCCAGCGAGGGACGCTTGGTGACCGGCGCGCAGATGCGGGCCATGTCCTCCTTGGAGAGCGTCTCCCTCTCCATCAGCTCGAGCACGAGCTGGTCGAGCACGCCCCGGTACTCGACCAGGATCTCCCACGCCTCGTCGTGCGCGGCCTCGATCAGGGCGCGGATCTCCGCGTCGATGTCGGCGGCGACGGCCTCGGAGTAGTCCGGCCGGGTACCCATGTCGCGGCCCAGGAACGGCTCGGACTCGTTGCTGCCGTACTTCACCGCGCCGAGCTTGGCGCTCATGCCGTACTGGGTGACCATCGCCCGCGCCATGGCGGTCGCCTTCTCGATGTCGTTGCCGGCGCCGGTAGTGGGCTCGTGGAAGACGAGCTCCTCGGCCGCCCGGCCACCGAGGGCGTAGGCGAGGGTGTCGATCATCTCCGACCGGGTCTGGGTGTACTTGTCCTCGGTCGGCAGCACGAGCGTGTGCCCCAGCGAGCGGCCGCGCGGCAGGATCGTCACCTTGTGCACCGGGTCCAGGTTGGGCAGTGCGTGCGCCACCAGGGCGTGGCCGCCCTCGTGGTAGGCGGTGACCTTCTTCTCCTTCTCGCTCATCGCCCGCGTCTTGCGCTCGGGGCCGGCGACGACCCGGTCGATCGCCTCCTCGAGGACCTCGTCGGTGACCACCGTGCCGTTGTTGCGGGCGGTGAGCAGCGCGCCCTCGTTGAGCACGTTGGCGAGGTCGGCGCCGGTGAAGCCGGGCGTCCGGCGGGCCACGGTCTCCAGGTCGACGTCCGGGGCCAGCGGCTTGCCCTTGGCGTGCACCTCGAGGATCCGCTTGCGGCCCTCGAGGTCGGGGCGGTCGACGGCGATCTGGCGGTCGAAGCGGCCCGGGCGCAGCAGCGCCGGGTCGAGGATGTCCGGCCGGTTGGTGGCGGCGATCATGATGACGCCGCCCTTGACGTCGAAACCGTCCATCTCGACGAGCATCTGGTTGAGCGTCTGCTCGCGCTCGTCGTGCCCGCCGCCCATGCCGGCGCCGCGGTGCCGGCCGACGGCGTCGATCTCGTCGACGAAGATGATCGCCGGGGCGTTCTGCTTGGCCTGCTCGAACAGGTCGCGCACGCGACTGGCGCCGACACCGACGAACATCTCGACGAAGTCGGACCCGGAGATGGAGAAGAACGGCACTCCGGCCTCGCCGGCGACGGCGCGGGCCAGCAGCGTCTTGCCGGTCCCGGGCGGGCCGAAGAGCAGCACGCCCTTGGGGATCTTCGCGCCGACGGCCTGGAACTTGACCGGGTTGGCGAGGAAGTCC
>JALYNA010000007.1 GCA_030773455.1 Actinomycetota bacterium | reverse complement strand
TAGCCGCGACGCTCTACTAGAAGGCGCCACTTCACAGCCTTCGGTGACAACCCATAGCCAACTTCTCCAGATTTCCTCCGGTCCTCCTCCAGTCCTCCTGCCGTCCCGCTCCCGTATCCTGGACCGTGACGTCCACAGCCCAGGTAGCGGAACGCAGAACGCCGCTACTGAGCGCGCCGTCCCCGTGCGGCAGACCCTTGCGGCGGGCGCTGTCGGGTCCGGTCGCCACACTCGTGACGTGGCACGTCCGGACGGTGAGGCGACGCCGACCCCTCATGGGGAGGCATTCGGACTGCACGCCTGGATCGACGAGCGCATGGACGTCGACCTCGAACAGGACAAAGGCCGCTACATCCTGGCCAGCGTGGTGTGCGACCCGTCCGCCTGTGACCCGGTGCGTCAGGCACTGCGCACGCTGTTGCAGGGGCGCCAGCGGCGGCTGCACTGGCGGGACGAGACCGGCCCACGGCGGACGAAGATCGCTGCGACGATCAGCGCGGTGGACATGGCCGCGGTGGTCGTCGTCGGAGCTCCCATGGCCAACCGGCGGCAGGAGCGGGCCCGACGTCTCTGCATGGAGACGCTGCTGCCGACGCTGGAGCAGGACTACGGCGTCTCCCGGGTCTTCCTGGAGGCGCGCACCCAGACGCTGATCCGCAAGGACCGTGAGCACGTCGCCAACCTGGTCGGCAAGAGGCTGATCACCCCCGCCCTGCGGGTGGACAGCGCCCGACCCCTGGAGGAGCCGATGCTGTGGATCCCCGATGCCGTCGCCGGGGCGGTCGGCGCCGATCGACTGGGCAACCCCGAGTGGCTCGACATCATCCGGCACAAGGTGATCGAGATGGCGATCGAACTCCGCTGAGCGCCCGACAGACCCGCGGCGTCGTGGCATCCGGGCCTGGAAAGCGCGAACGCCGGGTCCCGTCGTCCGGCGGGGATCCCGGCGTCACTTCCCACGACCCGTAGGAGGTGGGCTACGTCCTCATTGTGCCAGGAACGGTGCCGATGGCAACCACGGACCCGCTCCTGGCCCGACCGGGTGACCTCACCGGATCGCACGAGCGTCTGCAAGAGCAGATGAAGCCATTGAGGCCCTTCGCCACCGTCGCTCCTCCGAAACGACGGCGGCCATGACCCGCTCGACGCTGCCCGAACCAGGGCCTCCCAGTCCGCAGCCAGTCCGCAAAGTCCGCAGAAAGTCCGCAATTCGGCCAGTTTCGACCGCGGACGACCAACGACCGCCAGCTATGAACCCGCAGGCCAGCCCCAGGTCGAACGACGACCATGATGAACCAGACTCCCCGGGTCAGTACGACCACTACTTCAGAGAACCACGCGGCGCGCGTCATAGACGCCCGCGAAGCGCGGCCGCTCAACGGCCGGGCAGCTGTCAGGCCCTTCGTGTCGCTACCTGTCCTGACTGTCGCCACGTTGGGGCACATCCGGGGCACATGACTCCCCGATTGGTCTCGATTGGCGCTGATTGGCTGCCTTGTATCAGTGCAGGTCAGCCCCGGAGCTGCACTATCCGCCCTGGTCCGTGACCTCGGCCAACACGTACTGGGACTACACCCAGCTGCGCTTCCCCCGCCGCGAGGGCATGCGGATCGACTTCGTGCTGGGCTCCCCCGCCCTGGCCGCCCGGGTCGGCGGCGCGCGCATCGACCGCGAGGAGCGCAAGGGGAAGGGCGCCAGCGACCACGCGCCCGTGGTGGTCGACCTCACGGGCTGAACAAGGACCTCGTCCTCCCCGGCCCTCGTGGAAGGACCCCGTCCTCCTCACCGCGGAAGGACCCCGTCCTCCCCACCCTTCGCAAGCTCAGGGCGGTGCCCTGGACGGGGCCGCGGTGAGCCTCTGGACGGGGCCGTCCCGGGACGAGGCCGACCCGGCGCGGCGTTGTACCCGGTGATGACCGCCGTCGCACCCTCCCTCGCCCGCCTCTGGACGCCGTCGCGCGTCCTGGTCACCCGCTCGGCCGCCGAACGGCCGCACGGGCAGCGCATCCCGGCCCGGCTCGAGGCCGCCGGGGTGTCGGACGTCGAACTGCTGGCCGGCGACCGGCTGCCCGACCTGCGTGGGGACGGCGACCGCGCGGCGTTCATGCGCGCCAAGGACACCCTTGCCGTCGTCGTCGGGGCGCCGTCGCGGCGGCGGCTGCAGCCCATCCCGCCGTCCGCCGACTGGCGTTCGACCTGGCCGAGGGCTGCCCGGCGCACTGCCAGTACTGCTACCTCGCCGGCTCGCTGTCCGGCCCGCCGGTCACGCGGGTCTTCGCCGACCTCGACGAGACGCTCCCCGGGCTAGATGCCTACGTCGGCCGAGGGTCGGTCACCTCGCGCACCGCCGAGCGCGGCGGCGAGGGGACGACGTTCGAGGCCTCCTGCTACACCAACCCGCTGGCGATCGAGCACCTCACCGGCGGGCTGGCCGCGGCGATCACCCACTTCGGCACGCACGACTGGCCGGGGCCCGTGCAGCTGCGGGCGACCACCAAGTTCGACGACGTCGCCGGGCTGCTGGACCTGTCGCACGGCGGGCGGGCCCGGCTGCGGTTCTCGGTCAACGCCGCCTCGGTCGCGCGGCGGTTCGAGGGGGCGACGTCCCCGGTGTCCGGCCGGGTGGCAGCGCTCGCCGCGGTCGCCGCCGCCGGTTACCCGGTCGGCCTCACCATCGCGCCGATCATGCCGGTCGAGGGATGGCGGGAGGAGTACGGCGCCCTGCTCGACGCCGTCGCCGCCGCGCTGCCGGCTGGCGCGGACCTCACCGTCGAGTGCATCACCCACCGGTTCACGCCGGGCAGCAAGGAAACACTGCTGGATTGGCACCCGCGCACCAGGCTCGACATGGACGAGTCCCGCCGCACGACCAAGCGCGGGAAGTTCGGCTCGGTCAAGCACGTCTACTCGAAGGAGACGATGGCCGAGCTGCGCGGCTGGTTCGAGGCCACGCTGGCCGAGCGGCTGCCCCGAGCCCAGCTGCTGTACTGAACCTGAGCTCGTCGAGGCATAGGAGGCTTTGCATACGTTCTTCACCACGAAGACGTAGGTGAAGCCTCCTATGCCTACGACGAGGGACCTTCTCTTACGCGGCGGGGATCATGCCGTTCGGGTCCAGCACGTACTTCTTCGCCGCACCCTGGTCGAACTCCGCGTAGCCCCGCGGCGCGTCCTCCAGCGGGATGACCTCGGCGTTGACCGCCTTCGCGATCTGCACCCGGTCGTGCAGGATCGCCATCATCAGCTGGCGGTTGTACCGCATGACCGGGCACTGCCCGGTGGTGAACACGTGCGACTTCGCCCAGCCCAGCCCCAGCCGGATGGACAGCGACCCGGTCTTGGCCGCCTCGTCGGCGGCGCCCGGGTCCCCGGTCACGTAGAGACCCGGGATGCCCAGCGCGCCGCCGGCCCGGGTGATGTCCATCAGCGAGTTGAGCACCGTCGCCGGCGCCTCCTGCTGCGCGTCCTTGCCGTGGCCGCGGGCCTCGAAGCCGACCGCGTCGACGCTGCAGTCCACCTCGGGCTCGCCGAGGAGCTGCTCGATCTGGTCCTTGGGGTCGCCCTTCGAGACGTCGATCGTCTCGCAGCCGAAGCTGCGCGCCTGGGCCAGCCGGTCCTCCACCAGGTCCCCGACGATCACCACGGCCGCGCCGAGCAGCTGCGCGGAGGCCGCCGCCGCGAGCCCGACCGGGCCGGCCCCGGCGATGTAGACGGTGGAGCCGGTGCCCACGCCGGCGGTGACGCAGCCGTGGTAGCCGGTGGGGAAGATGTCCGACAGCATCGTGAGGTCCCGGATCTTGGCCAGCGCCTGGTCGCGGTCGGGGAACTTCAGGCAGTTGAAGTCGGCATACGGGATCATCACGTACTCGGCCTGGCCGCCGGTCCAGCCGCCCATGTCGACGTAGCCGTACGCCGAGCCGGGCCGGTCGGGGTTGACCGTCAGGCAGATGCCGGTCTTGCCCTCCTTGCAGTTGCGGCAGCGGCCGCAGGCGATGTTGAACGGCACGCTGACGATGTCGCCGACCTGGAGGAACTCGACGTCGGGCCCCTTCTCCACGACCTCGCCGGTGATCTCGTGACCCAGCACGAGGCCTTCCGGCGCCGTCGTCCGGCCGCGCACCATGTGCTGGTCGCTGCCGCAGATGTTCGTGCTGACGGTCTTGAGGATCACGCCGTGCGGGGTCTTGCGCCCGACGTTGGACGGGTGCACACCGGGACCGTCCTGCAGTTCGAGCTTCGGATAGTCGAGCTCGGCGACCTCCACCTTGCCCGCTCCCATGTACTTCACTGCCTTGTTGCCGGCCACAGTGCTCCTCCTGGTCGTCGTCACCCGGGCGTCGGCGTCGTCGCCTGCGCCCTTGCCGCGCCTGCGTGCGCGGACATCATCTCTCCCGGCCCGGCGACGGGCGGGGGGTCTCTGCGGTGGCCTCCGGGGGTCCCACCGGATCGGAATCGGCCCGCCGGCCGACGACGTCGCCCAGCGCGCCCTGCGGCGGCTCCGCGGCGGCCTCCTCGGCGCTCCTCGGGCGCGCCACGAGGTCGTAGCTGAACGCGGCCAGCAGGCCGCCCAGCACCGCCCCGATGACGTAGGCGGGCAGCTGGCTCCACGGTGCCTCCCCGCCGGCGAACGCCGCCGCGACGAAGGGCCCGAAGGCGCGTGCGGGGTTGACCGCCGCACCGGTCACCGGGCCGAAGACCACCACCAGGCAGGTGACGGACAGACCGATCATGAGCCCGGCCCAGCCGGCCGGGGCGCGGGTGTCCACCGCCAGGGCCATGATCGCCAGGACGAGGAGGTACGTGGCCAGCGTCTCGACCAGGATTGCCCTGCCGTAGCCGACGCCCTCGGCGAAGGAGACGGCACCGGCGTTGCTGACGTCGATGGTCGCGGTGCCGAGGGCCAGGACGACGAGCACCCCGCCGAGCACGCTGCCCACCAGCTGTGCGGCGATGTAGGGGCCGACGTCCCGCCAGGGGAAGCGCCGCGTGACCGCGAGGACCACGGTGACCGCGGGGTTGATGTGCGCGCCGGACGTGGTCCCGAAGGCGTAGATCACCAGGGCGACGACCAGCCCGAACGCCAGGCCGATGATGCCGAGCCCCGCGTAGTCGAGCTCCCCGCCGTTCACGGCGAGAGCGGTCATCACGCTGCCCGGGCCGAAGACGATGAGCAACGCGGTGCCGATCGCCTCGGCGGCGAGGCGGCGG
Organism: Actinomycetota bacterium; assembly: GCA_030773455.1. GTDB lineage: Bacteria > Actinomycetota > Actinomycetes > Mycobacteriales > Geodermatophilaceae > Geodermatophilus. Next base: position 8,069 of record JALYNA010000007.1, on the reverse strand, counting down.
GGAAGGCTGCCGTCCATGGGACCTCCGGCGTCGGCGCCACTGCGGACGTGGGCAGGCTCACAGGTCGGCCGCAGCGGCCACAACTCGGTGGGGTGACACGCATCGCCCCCGCACCTCGTGTCCACACGGAACGTGATCGATCGATGCCTCAGTGCTGTCCGCGGGTCGTCCGTCGCCGCGCGGGGAGCCGTCCGCGCCGGCACGTAGCGTCCCGTCGTGCTCGTCCTGCTCCCACCGTCGGAGACCAAGGCCCCCGGCGGGGACGGCCCCCCACTCGACCTCCCGACGCTCTCCTGGCCGGAGCTCACCGACGTCCGGGCCGGCCTGCTGCAGACCCTGGTCGAGCTCGCCGCCGACCGGCCGACCGCCCGGACGGCGCTGGGTCTGTCCTCGGGTCAGGACTCCGAGCTCGCGCGCAACGCCGAGCTGCTCAGCGCCCCGACCATGCCGGCGCTGGAGCGTTACACCGGCGTCCTCTACGACGCCCTCGCCGTGCGCTCCCTCACCCGCGCCCAGCGCGCGCGGGCCGACCGGCGGCTGGCGGTTGGGTCCGCGCTGTTCGGGCTCGTCCGCGGCAGCGACCGGATCCCCGCCTACCGGCTCTCGGCCGGCTCGGTCCTGCCGGGCCGGCCGACGCTGCGTGCCCTGTGGCGACCGGCGCTGGGCCCGGTGCTCGCCGCCGTCGAGGAACTGGTGGTCGACCTGCGCAGCAGCGCCTACGCCGCGCTGGCCCCGGCGCCCGGAGCGGTGACCCTCGACGTGCTCAGTGAGCGCCCGGACGGCACGCGGTCGGTGGTGAGCCACGCCAACAAGGCGCACAAGGGCCGTGTCGCCCGCCTGCTGGCCGGCACGACCGGCGAGCCGGGGGACGTCGTCCGCCTCCGGGCGCTGCTGCGGTGGGCGGGGTTTCACGTGGAACACGACGGTGGCGCCGCATTGACCCTCGTCGTCCCGGCGGGGCAGGCGACACGCTGAGTCGGCACGCAGTGTTGCGGTTGAGGTGATCTGCGTCAGGATCGTTGCGGCCAACTGACCGCGCATGGCATAACTGCGAGGACGCGGGGCCCGAAAGCACGCGGCTCTGTCGCCCGGGGCGCCCCGGCGTGGCGCCGACAACGGAGAGGTACCGGTGGAGGGATCCCCGCGGCGGCGTGGTGCCGTGCGCGCGTCCGACGTCGAGCTCGCAGCCGAGGCGCTGCGCAGCGACCCCGCACGCGTCCGTGCGGCGCGCAGGCTCCGGCTCGCCCTCGGCGGCTCGCCCGGCGTCGACCGGCTGGTCGAGCTGGCCGCGCGGGTGCTGGGCGCACAGGCCGGCCAGATCTCCCTGCTGGACGACGTCCAGTCCGTCGCCGGTGTCGCCGGGCTGCCCCCGGGCAGCGCCATGCGCGAGACGGCGCTCACCGACACACCGTGCACGCTGGCCGCGGTCGGCGAGGACGTCCTGGTGGTCCCGGACGCGCGGGCCGACGAGCGGGTGGGCCACCTGCCCACGGTGACCGGCGGGCAGGTCGTCGCCTACCTCGGCGCTCCGCTCACCGACGCCGAGGGCCACGTCGTCGGGACGCTGTGCGTGTTCGGCCCCGTGCCGCGGGAGTGGTCCGCCACCGACGTCGCCACGCTGCGCCAGCTCGCCGCCTCGGTGGTGACCGAACTGGAGTACGCCGCGCTGACCGGCGAGTACGAGCGCCAGCACCTGCGCTGGCGGCTGGCGATGGACGCCGGCGGCGTGGGCACCTTCGACTGGGACCTGCGCACCGGCGAGCTGGTGTGGGACGAGCCGCTGATGGCGATGTTCGGCTACACCGCCACGGACTTCGACGGCACGATCACCGCTTTCAACCGGCGACTGCACCCCGACGACCTGCCCCGGGTCGGCGAGGCGCTGCGCACCTCCATCGGGACCTGCGGCGATTACGAGGCCGAGTACCGCGTCATCCACCCCGACGGCCAGACCCGCTGGGTGCAGGCCCGCGGCCGGGCCCTGGCCGGTCCTGACGGCACCGCCGTCCGCGTTCTCGGCGCGGCGTACGACACGACCGAGGACCGGACCGGCGACGTCCGCGTCAGCCGCGTGCTCGAGGCCATGCCGGCCGGCTTCTACTCACTGGACCACGAGTGGCGCTTCACGCACGTCAACGCCGAGGCCGAGCGCCTGCTCGGTCGCAGCCGCGAGGAGCTGCTCGGCCAGGTCATCTGGACGGCGTTCCCGGCAACGGTGAACAGCGTCTTCGAGGAGAGCTACCGCAGCGCCGTCCGGACCGGGCAGCCGGTCCACTTCGACGCGCACTACCCCGCGCCGCTGGACGGCTGGTACGAGCTGCGCACCTGGCCGACCCCCGAGGGCCTGTCGGTGTACTTCATCGAGGTCACCGAGCGGAGGCGGGCGCGCGACCGCGCCGAGCGGTCCGCCCAGCGGCTGGCCCTGCTCGCCCAGGTGAGCGCCGAGCTGGCCGGGACCCTGGACGCGCAGGCCGCCGCCAGCCGCCTCCCCCGGATGGTCGTCCCGGGCCTGGCGCAGTGGTGCATCGTGACCGTGGTCGACGCCGAGGGGCGCCCGCGGGACGTCGGCTGGTGGCACGCCGAGCCCGCCGCCCGGTCGCTGGTCGAGCGCTACGCCGCCGTCCGGCTGGACGCGATGCCGGCCACCTCACCGGTGGCCCGCGCGCTGCTGGCCGGCGAGGCGGTGCGGGCGGAGGCCGACGAGGTGGCCGCGCTCCTCCCCAACGGTGAGGCCCGGGAGCTGCTGGCCGCGCTGGCGCCCGGCTCGGCGGTCTGCCTGCCGCTGCGCGGCCGCGGGCGCACCCTCGGCGTGCTGACCCTCTACGCAGGCCGCGGGGAGTCGCTGTCGCGTGAGGACCTCGCCACCGCGCAGGACGTCGCCGACCGCACCGGCCTGGCGCTGGACAACACCCGGCTCTACGCCCAGCAGCAGCAGTTGGCTGAGGGCCTGCAGCGCAGCCTGCTCACCGAGCCGCCCGAGCCGGACCACGCCGAGATCGCCGTTCGGTACCTGCCCGCCGTGGAGGCCGCCCGCGTCGGCGGCGACTGGTACGACGCGTTCCTGCAGCCGGGCGGGGCGACGATGTTGGTCATCGGCGACGTCGTAGGGCACGACACCGAGGCGGCCGCGGCGATGGGCCAGCTGCGCGGGCTGCTACGCGGCATCGCCACCTACAGCGACGCGCCCCCGGTGGAGGTGCTGCGCGGGCTGGACGCCTCGATGGCGGTGCTGCAGACACGCGTGCTGGCGACGGCCGCGGTCGCCCGCTTCGAGCAGACCGACGACGAGCGCCGCCGGGGCGTGACCCGGATGCGCTGGGCCAACGCCGGGCACCTGCCGCCGCTGGTCATCAACCCCGACGGCAGCGTGGCGGAGCTGGCCGCCTGGAAGGGCGACCTGCTGCTCGGCGTCGACCACGAGGTGGCGCGGAAGGAGTCGGTGGTGACCCTCGACCGCGGTTGCACGGTGCTGCTGTTCACCGACGGCCTGGTCGAACGGCGGGACGCCGACCTGGACGCCGGGCTGGTCCGGCTGCGAGAGGCGCTGGCCGACGTGGCCCACCTGCCGCTCCAGCAGCTGCTGGACGAGGTGCTCGAGCGCCTGGTCGAGGGACGGCCCGAGGACGACGTGGCGCTGGTCGCCGTCCGCCTGCACCGCCAGGACCGGCCCCGCCCGGTCGAGGCAGGCCCCAACGACGTCCCGGACGTCGTCCCCGCCGACCCCGCGTGAGCTGTTCCCGCGCATTGCGGGGGTTCTCCCCGCTTTGCCGGCGGTACAACGCCCGCAGAGCTGGCAGGACCCCGGCAGTGCGGCACGGGCGCCCGTGGCAATCTCAGCTGCGTGACCACGACCGACGAGTTGTGTCTGCTGCCTGCGACAGAGCTGGCGGGGCTGATCCGCACCCGGCAGCTGTCCGCCCGTGAGCTGACCGACGCCTGCCTGGACCGGATCGAGCGGCTCGACGGTCAGGTCAACGCGGTCGTCACGGTGGACGCCGAGGGCGCACGGGCGGCGGCCGACGCCGCCGACGCCGCCCTGGCCGCGGGCGAGGACGTCGGACCGCTGCACGGGCTGCCGGTCGCGCACAAGGACACCCACGTCACCGGCGGCATGCGCACCACCTGGGGTTCCCCGCTCGCCGACACCGTGCCGACGGACGACGACGAACTGGTGGTCGCCCGGCTGCGCGCGGCCGGGACGGTGCGCGTCGGCAAGACCAACGTGCCGGAGTTCGCGGCCGGCTCGCACACGTTCAACCCGCTGTTCGGCGTCACCCACAACCCCTATCGGCACGGGCTGTCGGCCGGCGGCTCGAGCGGCGGCGCGGCCGCGGCGCTGGCGACGGGGTTCGTGCCGGTCGCCGACGGCAGCGACTTCGGCGGCTCGCTGCGCAACCCGGCCGCGTTCTGCAACGTCGTCGGGCTGCGGCCCACCCCGGGGCGGGTGCCGACCTGGCCGGTGGCGATGGGCTGGTCGCAGCTGTCGGTGCAGGGCCCCATGGGCCGGACGGTGGCCGACGTGGCACTGGTGCTGTCCGCGATAGCCGGGCCGGACCGGCGGGTACCGATCTCCCTCGACGATCCCGGCGCCGCCTTCGCCGCGCCGCTGCCCGAGCGGCTCGACGGGCTGCGCGTGGCCTGGGCGCCGGACCTGGGCGGGCGGGTGCGGGTGGACCCGGCGATCACGGCGGTGCTGTCGGAGAGCGTGGCGGTGTTCGAGGAGCTGGGCGCCACCGTGGAGCCCGACTGCCCCGACCTCTCCGGCGCCGACGACGTGTTCGGCACGCTGCGAGCCTGGGTGTTCGACGCGACGTTCAGCGACCTGATCCGGCGGCACCCGGACCAGGTCAAGGAGACGCTCCGCTGGAACGCCTCGCTGGGCGCGAAGCTGACCGGTGCCGACCTCGCCCGCGCCGAACAGGCCCACACCGCGCTCTACCAGCGCGTGATCGACTTTTTCGACCGCTACGACGTCCTGCTGGCCCCCACCACCCAGGTGCTCCCCTTCCCCGTCGAGCTCGAGTACCCGACCGAGGTGGACGGGGAGCCGCTGCACGACTACCTGGCCTGGATGCGCTCCTGCACGCTCATCACGCCGACCGGCTGCCCGGCGCTGTCGGTGCCCGGCGGGTTCACCGACGACGGGCTGCCGGTCGGCCTGCAGGTCATCACGCCACCGCGGGCCGACCGACGGGTGCTGGAGGTCGGGCACGCGTTCGAGCAGGCCACCCGCTTCGGCGAGCGCCGGCCGTCCCTCTGACCGTCTCTGTCCTTCTCTACAGCCGGCGCTAGACAGCCGTAGACGCCGCGAGTCGGCCACTACCTCACGGCGTCCTCGCCTACCTCACGGTGTACCACGAGGTAGGCGACGAGCATGCGCCACAGGTCATCGACATCTGCGGCTCTCTAGCGCTCCAACTACACGGCCGCAGGCGGGCCTCGACGAGCAGCGGGACGCTGGTCGGGCCCGGCCCGGCAGGCAGGCCTCCTCGCGGCCGGGACGGCGGAACAGCAGTGGGGCCGGCCCCGCGGACGGGACCGGCCCCACTGTCGATCGGATCAGGTGATCAGGGCATGTACTGGTAGATGTAGAGGCCCTTGTCGCGGTCGGACATCACCGCGTACTCGACCCCGTCCTCGACGAAGGTCTCGACTCCCAGAAGTTGTTGCCTCCCTCGTCGATGAAGGCGCCGACCTCCGTGATCTCGCCGTCGCCGATGTCGATCACCCGGAGGCCCGCCGGTGTAGTAGGACAGGTAGGCGAGGTTCGGGTTCACCTCGGAGACCGCCACCTCGTGCACCGAGAGGTCGCCGAAGCCGTTCGCGAAGGCCGGGTCGTGCGCCTCGGGGATGGAGTAGGCGTCCAGCTCCTTCATGGTGGCCGCGTCGAACAGGCGCACCGAGCCCCAGCCGTCGAAGTACGACTCGAAGGTCACCGTGTCGCCGGTGGCGCCGAGCGTGATGGGGGCCAGCTGGGTGCCGTTACCCGCGCGGCAGGCCGCGTCGTCGTAGGCGGCCTCGAAGAGAGCGAAGCCCTGCTCCCGGGGGGCGACACCGAACGTCGGGATGCCGCCCTGGACGCTCATGCCGAGCGCGGCGTTGCAGCCGTCGGGCGCCGTCCGGTTGAAGACGAGGATGCCGGCGTAACCGCCCGCGGCCTGGACCGGGGCGACCTTCTCGGTAAAGGTGCAGAGCCCGCGCTCGACGACGGCGATCTGCGTGACGTTGCCCTTCGGGACCGCCGGGTCGCCCCCGGTCTGCGTGCAGGCCCGGCCGGCGAACACCGACTGGCCGGTGATGGTCTGCCCCTCCTTCAGCGGCGGCGTGTCACTGCCGGTGCTGGCGTCGATGCGGGTGTCGTCGGTGGCGTTGCGCGCCTTGATCGCGTACGGGTCGAAGTCCTCGTCGGCGCCGATGACGAACTGGCGGGCGGCACCGGCGAACTCGGCCTGGTGGGCGTTGCCCTCCGGGGCCACCGTCAGGCCGTGCTCGGCCGGGGCGGTGTCCGGGTCGGAGAAGTCGCTGTCGGCCAGAAGGACGGGGTTGACCACGTCGGTCACGTCGAGCTTGACGTACCCGGCGTCCCAGTAGGACGCGATCATCACGAACCGGTCGCCGACCTCCTCGACGATCATGTCGTGCAGGAAGACCTCGTCGAGGCCCATGCCCGGCTGCAGGATCGCCGGGAACTTCGCGGCGAGGTCGTACTCCGCCGCCAGGAAGGGCTTCTTCGGGTCGGTGATGTCGAGGATGTCGACGTCGGCGTTCTCCTCGTTGTCCACCATTACCGCGTAGGCACGCTCGCCGGCGTCCCAGGCGAAGACGCTGTGTGTCTGGTTCGCGGTCTTCTTCTGGTTGCCGCCGTCCGTCGAGTCGCCCACGCCGACCGACAGGGGCGTCGGGTGCTCCGGGTCGGTGACGTCGTAGAGGTTGATGCCGCCGAAGCCGGCCGCTCCCTTGCAGATCTCGTTGTTCGACACCAGGACGTCACCGGTGAAGGACGGCGTATCGATGTGGGTGACCTGGATGCCCTCGCCGGGGTAACTGCCCTCCTTGGAGGGGATGAAGGCGACCTCCCGGGGGTCCTTGACGTTGGAGATGTCGACGACGTGGACCCCGTTGGCCTTGCAGGTTTCGAAGCCCCAGGACGCCAGGTAGGCGTGGTTGCCGTAGACCCCGACGTCGGCGACCCCTCCGGTTCCACGTTCCGCAGCCGCAGGGAGCTGACCAGGTCCACGTTCTTCTGCACGGGCGCCAGGTGGCCGTCCGTCCCGCCGTGCTGGTCGTGCCGGTCGTGTCCGTGGGTGGCCTGGGCGTTGTCGATGGCGCCGTCGTCGCTGTACGCCATGGCCGGGCCCGCCATGGCCAGCACGCCGGCCGCCGTGACGGCGACCACCCGTGTCGTCTGCTTGAGCACCTGCGCTCCTTCGGTAACGGGCGCCGGGCATCGGTGACCGGCGCAGCGACCCGGTCGGCGCGACCGGGTTCAGTCACACAACCTGTACGGAGCGCTACCGTCAAGCACTTGGCGCACCCGGCCGGACACGCTCTGTGGACGGCTAGCGGTCCCAGGTGTGGAGCTAGACGACGCAGACTCGACGATCAGCGGCTGATCATGCGCCGACGCGGCGGCGCAGGCCCCGCAACGTCCGGACGGCGACCAGCAGCTCGGCCAGCTCCTGTCGGTCCCCCGCGGCGATGTCGACCAGCTGAGCCGCCGCCCGCCGCTGCGCGCCGTCCCAGCCGGACACCCACCGGGCGACCAGCTCCCCGGCGTCCTCGGCGTCCCCCCTCCGGCCGCTGAGCACCTCGGCCGTGATGGCGGCCTGCTCGCCGGTCAGGTCGTCCCGCAGCGAGGCCCGAGCCATCGCCGGCCAGCGGCGGTCGCGAGGCAGGGCCACGACGAGCTCCCGCAGCGGCACCAGCGCCAGCCGCTCGGCCACGGCCTGGTGCACCCGCGCGGCCAGCCCGATGGGTGCGCCCGTGCGCTCGGCGACCACGGTCAGGTCCAGCGCGGCCGGCAGCAGTGGCGCCGCGGCCACCTCCGCGGCCAGTGCCTCCGGTACGCC
>JALYNA010000006.1 GCA_030773455.1 Actinomycetota bacterium | reverse complement strand
GGTTCGACGGCTCCCTGGCCGACACCACCGCCGTGGCGCGGATGGTCGAGTGCCTCGTCCCCCGCGGGCCGGACGGTCAGGGTGCCTGGAGCAACGGGCGGGTGGCCTTCGGGCACCGCCGGCTGTCGGTCATCGACCTGTCGCCAGCCGGCAGCCAGCCGATGGTGGACAACGAGCTGGGCCTGACCGCGGTCTTCAACGGCTGCATCTACGACTACCAGGAGCTGCGGGCCGAGCTCGAGAGTCACGGCTACCGCTTCTTCTCCACCAGCGACACCGAGGTGATCCTCAAGGGCTACCACCACTGGGGCACCGACGTCGTCTCCCACCTGCACGGCATGTTCGCCTTCGTCATCACCGAGCGCGACACCGGCCGGGTGGTGCTGGCCCGTGACCGGCTGGGCATCAAGCCGCTGTACCTGGCCGAGGCGCCCGGCCGGCTGCGGTTCGCCTCCTCCCTGCCGGCCCTAGTGCAGGCCGGGGACGTCGACACCTCCATCGACCCGGTCGCGCTGCACCACTACCTCAGCTGGCACGCCGTCGTCCCCGCACCACGGACGATCCTCAACGGGGTCCGCAAGCTGCCCCCGGCCACGGTTCGGGTGGTCGAGGCCGACGGCACCTCCCGGGAGCACCGTTACTGGGAGGCCCGCTACGAGCGCCGTCCGGAGCACGCCTCCTGGTCGGCGCGCGACTGGGAGGACGCCATCGAGGAGGCGCTGCGGGTCGCCGTCCGCCGGCGCCTGGTCGCCGACATCCCGGTGGGCGTGCTGCTGTCCGGCGGCTTGGACTCCAGCCTGATCGTCGGCCTGCTCGCCCAGGAGGGGCAGACCGGCCTGGCCACCTACTCGATCGGCTTCGAGGCCGTCGGCGGCCGGGAGGGCGACGAGTTCGTCTACTCCGACGTCATCGCCGAGCGCTTCGGCACCGACCACCACCGCATCCGGGTCGCCTCCGACGAGCTCGCCGCCGCCCTCGGCCACGCCATCGGCGCTATGGCCGAGCCGATGGTCAGCCACGACGTCGTCGCCTTCGACCTGCTGTCGGAGCGGGTCAGCCAGTCGATCCGGGTGGTGCAGTCCGGGCAGGGCGCCGACGAGGTGTTCGCCGGGTATCACTGGTACCCGCCGCTGGCCGGCGTCGGCCGCGAGCAGGCGGTCGAGCGGTACGCCGCGGCCTTCTTCGACCGCGATGCCGCCGACATGGCCCGGCTGGTCGCCGACCGGTACGCACTGAACGGCGATTCGAGCCTGGAGTTCGTCCGGCGGCACATGTCCGCGCCGCACGCCGAGACGGCCGTCGACGCCGCGCTGCGCCTGGACAGCGAGGTGATGCTCGTCGACGACCCGGTCAAGCGGGTGGACAACATGTCCATGGCCTGGGGCCTGGAGGCCCGGGTGCCCTTCCTCGACCACGACCTGGTGGAGCTGGCCGCGGCCTGCCCGCCGGAGCTGAAGCTGGCCGACGGCGGCAAGGGCGTGCTCAAGGCGATCGGCCGGCGGATCATCCCGCCGGAGGTGATCGACCGGCCCAAGGGCTACTTCCCGGTTCCCGCGATCACCCACCTTGAGGGCAAGGTGCTCGACCTGGTGCGCGACGCGCTCACCGGTGAGGCCGCCCGCGAGCGCGGCCTGTTCCGGAGCGAGTACGTCGACGATCTGCTCGGGAACCCGAACGGCGAGCTCACGCCGCTGCGGGGCAACAAGCTGTGGCAGCTCGGCCTGCTCGAGCTCTGGCTGCAGACGCACGGAGTCTGAGGGGGCCCGTGACCCGGATCGCCGGGCACCGTCGCCGGACGGCGGTCGCCGACACGCCTTCGTTCACCAACCGCTCGTGGCAGCAGCCATCGGAGCACCAGCTCCAGGGCATGGAGACCGACGTCGTCCTCGACGTCGGGTGGGGACGGCTGGTCTTCGGCCAGACCTTCGCCGACCTGCGGGGCATCGTCGACGCGCTGCGCGCCGAGGAGAGCGGCCGCCGCGACATCTGCATATACCCGCGGGACCCGCACGTCCTGGTCGGGATGGCGCCCGACGAGCTGTTCATCGACCCCAGCTACACCTACCGGCTCGATCTGTACCGCTACCGGCCGAGGCACGAGCTGATCCGCGGCGTCTTCGTGCGCACCGTGACCTCGCTGGCCGAGATGGAGTCGATCAACGAGATCTACGCCCGCAACGGCATGGTCGTCGGCGACGCGGCGACCATGTGGGCGAACCACCGCACGCGGACCTTCACCTACCTGGTCGCCGAGGACCGGCGGACGGGTGCAATCGTCGGCACGGTCACCGGCGTGGACCACGTCCTCGCCTTCGCCGACCCGGAGGGTGGCGCCAGCCTGTGGTGCCTCGCGGTGCACGCCCAGGACGCCCCGCCCGGCACCGGGGAGGCCCTGGTCCGCGTGCTGGCCGAGCGCTACGTCGGCCGCGGCCGGGCCTACCTTGACCTGTCGGTCATGCACGACAACGAGGGCGCGATCGCGCTCTACCGCAAGCTCGGGTTCCAGCGGACGCCCGCGGTCTGCGTCAAGCGGAAGAACCCGATCAACACGCCGCTGTTCGCCTCCCGCCCGCCCGGCCTGGAGGACCTCAACCCCTATGCGCGGATCATCGCCGAGGAGGCCCTCAAGCGTGGCGTCCGGGTCGAGGTGAACGACGCCGAGTGGGGCGAGATGCGGCTGTCGCTGGGCGGGCGCACGGTGCTCACCCGGGAGTCACTGTCGGAGTTCACCAGCGCGGTCGCGATGAGCCGCTGCGACGACAAGCGGATCACCCGCCGGATCATGGAGCGGGCCGGCGTCCGGGTGCCCCGCGGGACCACCGCCGCCGACGGCGACCTCGAGGGGGCCCGCGCGCTGCTGGCCGAGTGCGGCGAGGTGGTGGTCAAGCCGGCCCGCGGCGAGCAGGGCCGGGGGATCACCGTCGGCGTCCGGGACGCCGACGCGCTGAAGCGCGCGGTCGGCTTCGCCCTCCACTTCTGCCCGGAGGTGCTGGTCGAGGAGCTGGTCGAGGGCGACGACCTGCGGGTGGTCGTCATCGACCACGAGGTGGTCGCCGCCGCGGTCCGCCGGCCGGCCGAGGTGGTCGGCGACGGCCGCAGCCCGGTCACCGACCTGGTGCGGTCCACCAGCCGCCGCCGCGAGCGGGCCACCGGCGGGGAGTCGACCATCCCCCTGGACGACACGACCACCGAGGTGGTCGCCGAGTCCGGGTACGCGATGGACGACGTGCCGCCCAGCGGCGAGCGGATCCGCGTCCGGCGGACGGCGAACCTGCACACCGGCGGCACCATCGAGGACGTCACCGAGCGGCTGCACCCGGCGATCGGGCAGGCCGCCGTCCGGGCCAGCCGGGCGATCGGCATCCCGGTGACCGGGCTGGACTTCCTGGTGCCGGACGTCGAAGGCCCCGACCACGTGTTCATCGAGGCCAACGAGCGACCCGGGCTGGCCAACCACGAGCCGCAGCCGACCGTGCAGCGCTTCGTCGACCTCCTCTTCCCGGAGACCCGCCGCCGCTGAGTGGAGTGCCACGGCGCGGTTTCTGCGCCCCTCCCACTCCGCTGACGGGCGAAGACGGCGAGCTCCTCGACCGGGTCGACGTCTTCTACATCCCCACCACGGTCAGCCCGGCGGTGATCTGCACGATCCTCGGCGTCTCGGTGGTGGCCAGCCTGCGGGCCACCCGAGGTCTGAGCCGCCGGGCGCTGCAGCCCCCCGCCGCTGCTCCGTTCCGCGTGGCGTCCGAGGAGGAGACCGCGGCGCTCCAGCCGCTCTGGCGGGGTCGTCGCGACACCGCCGGTGAGCCGAGGCAGCGGGTCCCCTGACCTCCGGCGATCATGGACCTGCGGTGGCGGCACACCGGAGCCCTCCGG
>JALYNA010000005.1 GCA_030773455.1 Actinomycetota bacterium | reverse complement strand
GGTCGGGCCTCCGCGCCGGCCCGCGAGGACCCCCCGCCGCCCGTGCGGTCGCTGGTGGTGGTCCCCGACCGGCTCACCGCGCCCCGTCCCCGCTCTCCGGCGAGCCCGGCGGCGACAATCGGGCCCGCAGCGCCGCGAGCACCTCCGGGCCGACCATGGAGACGTCGCCCGCGCCCATGGTGATGACCAGGTCGCCGGGGTGGGCCCGCTCGGCCAGTGCCGGGGCCGTGGCCGACCAGGACGGCTGGAAGTGCACCCGCTCGGCCGGCAGCGCCACCGCGTCGGCGACCATCGCGCCGGTGACGCCGGGGACCGGGTCCTCGCGGGCGCCGTAGACGTCCATGACCACGACCTCGTCGGCCAGGCCGAGGGCCGCGCCGAAGGCGGTGGCGAACTCCCGGGTGCGGCTGTACAGGTGCGGCTGGAACGCCACGACCACCCGGCCGGTGCCGGCGACCGCCCGCGCGGCGCGCAGCTGCGCCTCGACCTCGGTGGGATGGTGGGCGTAGTCGTCGTAGACCCGCACCCCGCCGACCGTGCCCTTGAGCTCGAAGCGGCGGTGCACCCCGCCGAAGCGGCCCAGGCCGGCGATCAGCTCGTCGGCGGGCAGGCCCAGCTCCAGCCCGGCCAGGAGCGCGGCGGCGCTGTTGCGGGCCATGTGCTCGCCGGGCACCCGGATCGACACCCGGCCCAGCACGACGCCGTCCAGGACCGCGGTCCAGGCCGTCGTCTCCGGCCCCACCTCGACGTCGACCAGCCGCAGGTCGCTGTCCTCGGCGGTGCCGTAGGTGCGCACCCGGGCCGGGGTGGGCACGGTGCGCAGCCGCGCCGAGCCCGGGTCGTCGGCGCACAGGACAAGGAAGCCCGCGGGGTCCAGCGTCTGCAGGAACCGGTCGAAAGCGGCCTCCACCGCGGCGAGGTCGCCGTAGTTGTCCAGGTGGTCGGCCTCGACGTTGGTGACGATCGCGCCGTGCGGGGCCAGCAGCAGGAAGGAGCGGTCGCTCTCGTCGGCCTCGGCGACGAAGACGTCGCCCTTCCCGGCGTGCGCATTGCTGCCCGATTCGTTGAGGTCGCCGCCGATGGCGAAGGAGGGGTCCACGCCGCAGGCCTGCACCGCGACGGTGAGCATCGATGTCGTCGAGGTCTTGCCGTGCGTACCGGCCACGGCGACGCTGCGCTTGCCGGCCATCACCGCGGCCAGCGCCACCGCGCGGGGCAGCACCCGCAGGCCCCGCTCCCGGGCGGCGGCCAGCTCGGGGTTGTCCTCCCGGATGGCGGTGGAGACGACGACCGTGTCGGCGTCCCCGAGGTGCGCCGGGTCGTGGCCGAGCTCCACCCGGGCACCGAGCGCGCGCAGCGCCAGCAGGGTCGGGGTGTCGCGGCGGTCGGTGCCGGAGACCTGGACGCCGCGGGCCAGCAGGATGCGCGCGATGCCGCTCATCCCGGCCCCGCCGATGCCGACGAAGTGCACCGCGCCCAGCTCCTCCAGGCTCGGCACCGGGTCCGCCCACGCCGCCACGGCCGCGGCGCTCACTGCCCCGCCACCTCCAGCACGATGTCGGCCAGCCGTTCGTCGGCGTCCCGGGCACCGGCGGCTGCGGCGTGCTCGGCGTACCGGGCCAGCGCGGCCGGGTCGGTGACCATGGGGATGACGTGCTCCTCGATCCAGGACGGCGACAGGTCGGCGTCGTCCACCAGCAGTCCGCCCCCGGCGTCGACGACGGGCAGGGCGTTGCGCCGCTGCTCGCCGTTGCCGATGGGCAGCGGCACGAACACCGCCGGCAGCCCGACCGCGGACAGCTCGGCCACGGTGACCGCGCCCGACCGGCACAGGGCCAGGTCCGCGGCGGCGTAGGCGAGGTCCATGCGCTCGAGGTAGTCGACGACGACGTAGGGGGCGCTGCCCGGCGGGCGCGCCGGGACGGTGACGTCGGTGTTCTTCGGGCCGCGGGCGTGCAGCACCTGCACCCCTGCGGCGGTGAGCGCATCCGCGGCGCCGGCGGCGGCCCGGTTGAGCGAGGCCGCGCCCTGCGACCCGCCGAAGACCAGCAGCGTGGGCCGGTTGCGGTCCAGGCTGAAGGTGGCGCGCGCCTCGGCGCGGCGGGCGGGCCGGTCCAGCGTGCTGATCGCCGTCCGCAGCGGCATGCCGACGTGCTCGGCGCCGCGCAGCGGCGTGCCGGGCGCGGTGACGGCGACCCGCTCGGCCACCCGGGCGCCGATCCGGTTGGCCAGGCCGGGCAGCGCGTTCTGCTCGTGCACGACGACGGGGATCCGCTCCCGGCGGGCGGCCAGGTAGGCCGGCAGCGCCACGTAGCCGCCGAAGCCGACGACGACGTCGGCGGACAGCTCGCGCAGCAGCGCCCGGGTCTCGGCCACCGAGCGGGCCACCCGGCCGGGCACCCGCAGCAGGTCGACGGTGGGCTTGCGCGGCAGCGGCACCGGCGGGATCAGCCGCAGGTCGTAGCCGCGGGCGGGCACCAGCCGGCTCTCCAGGCCGCGGGCGGTGCCCAGGCAGGTGATGCGCAGGCCGCCGTTCGCTGCGCCGCGGCGCAGCAGCGCATCGGCCAGGGCCAGCATCGGCTCGATGTGCCCGCCGGTGCCGCCACCGGCGAGGACGACGCTGCGACGGGGCGGCAC
>JALYNA010000004.1 GCA_030773455.1 Actinomycetota bacterium | reverse complement strand
GGGCTGCCGGTGTTCGTGGAGAAGCCGCTGTCGACCGAGCTGGAGCCGGCGGTGCGGATCGCCGATCGGGTGCGCGAGGCCGGCTTGCTGACCAGCGTCGGCTACCACTGGCGGTTCCTCAGCATCGTCGAGCAGGCCCGCGCGCTGGTCCGCGAGACTCCGGCACGGCTGGTCACCGGCGCCTGGCTGGACCGCACGCCGGCTGCGCCGTGGTGGTCGCGGCGCAGCGACTCGGGCGGGCAGCTGGTGGAGCAGACCACCCATCTGGTCGACCTGGCGCGGCTGCTGGTCGGCGAGGTCGAGACCGTGCAGGCGCTGGAGAACCGTGTGCCGCGCGGGGCGTTTCCGGCCGCCGACGTCCCCACGGCGTCGGCGGTGCTGCTGCGCTTCCGCTCCGGCGCGATCGGCACCGTCTCGTCGAGCTGTCTGCTGCCGCGGCGCTGCCGGGTCGGGCTGCAGCTGGTGCTCGACGGGCGGCTGCTCGAGGTCAGCGAGCGCTCCCTGGTCGACCACGAGCTCCGGCTGACCGGCGCCGAGGGGGAGGACGTCGTGTCCACCGATGAGGACCCGGTGGCCCGGGAGGACCGCGCGTTCCTCGACGCACTGCGCGGCGGCCCGCACGCCGCGCTCGTGTCGTACGAGGAGGCGCTGCGAACTCAGGCGGTGGTGTGCGCGGCCGACCGGTCGGCCCGCGACGGCGGAGCCCTGGTGGACGTCGAGGAGTTCCTGCGGACGCACGGGTCCGCTGGGACGGGGGCGCCGGCCCCGCTCAACCGGCCGTCCGCCGCGGGCCTGCCGCGCGCCGAACAAGCCGTTCGGTGAGCCGGATCCGGATCGGCGTCGTCGGAGCCGGGACCATCGCCGCCGGCATGTGCGCACGCTGGCGCCGCTCGCCGACGTGCAGATCGCGGCGGTGGCGGACCCGCAGGACCACCCTGCCGGGGAGTTCACGGCCGCGGTCGGCGCCCGGCCGTACGCCGACGCCCGCGCGATGCTCCACCGCGCGGCGCTGGACGCGGTCTAGGTCTGCATTCGCCGTTCGCACACGGACCGGTGGAGCTCGAGGTCGTGCAGCGCGGGCTGTCGATGTTCGTGGAGAACTCCAATGGCCGCCGAGCTGGAGCCGGCGCTGCGCGTCGCCGAGGCGGTCGAGGTGCGCGGGCTGGTCATCGGGGTGGCTACCACTGGCGGTGGCTGGACACGGTGGAGCGGGCGCAGGAGCTGCTGGCCGGACGCCCGCCCGGCTGGTGACCGGCCTCTGGCTGGACGCCACCCCACCAATCGGCTGGTGGCAGCGGCGGACCGGCTCCGGTGGGCAGCTCGTCGAGCAGGCGACGCACCTCGTCGACACCGCCCGGCTGCTCGTCGGCGAGATCGACGAGGTGAGCGCGTACGCGAGCCGCACCGAGCGCGCGGCGTTTCCGACTCGACGTCGACGACGTGACCGCGACGTCCGTGCGGTTCCTCCGGCGCGGTGGGGTTGTTCACCGCCACCTGCCTGCTGGGCTGGCCGCGCCGGGTGGCGCTGCACCTGTTCGCCGACGGCCTCGTGCTCGAGCTCACCGAGAAGCAGCTGGTCGTCAGTCACGGCCGGGACACGGTTGAGGTGCACGTCGCCGACGGCGACCCGTTCGTGCGGAAGGACCGCGCGTTCGTCGACGCGGTGCAGGGCGCGAGGACCGCACCCGAGCGACCTACGCCGAGGCGCTGCGCACCCACCGGGTCACGACCGCCGCGGTGCGGTCGGCCGAGCTGGGCCGGCCGCTGCCCAGCGGTTGCTCACCGCCCCCGACCCGCGGTTCGAGGAGAAGCATGTCCCGCCCCCGCACGGTCCGCGCACTGGGGATCGCCGCCCCGATGCGCCCGAAGATCTTCGCCTGCGAGGAGCAGCCTCCGGAAGGCCTGACTGGGCGCCGTCCCTGCGCCAGTCGAGCCCCGAGCCGGAGCGGCACTGGGGTTCTCCGGCCCCCGGGCCAGAGGCGGCATGCACCACGGAGCCGATCCAGCTGACCGCGACCCGTCCTCGCCCGCCGTGGTGCGTGACGGAGTGCGGGGCGGTTCGGGGTCAGCTGTCCCGGAGCCGGTCCTGGTCGGGGATGTCGCTGCCACCCGCGAGGCCAGCTGCGGGATGACTGCCCCGCCGGGGCTGCCGGCGAGGGCATGCTCGCCGAAGACGGCGAACTCCAGGTCGCCGGGCTGGTGCGTGTCGTTGCCGTAGATCACCAGCCAGCCGGCTCGGCGGGCGGCCTCGATCAGCCGGGCGGTCGGCGCAATGGTCGGTCGTGCAGCGGGGTTGGCCAAGGCGCCGTCGACGAAGTCGTGCAGCATGTCGACGACGAGCAGCGCAGTAGTCACGGGACCTTCCCTCTGCTTGGCGGGGTCGCTGGTTCTTCGCTGCTGTGCACGCGGCCGCTCAGTTCATTTAACGGTGAGAACGGCTCTGCCGTCGACCTGCCCGCCGGCGAGGGCGTCCACGACGGGGGCCGACCAAACCAGCCCTGGGGTTGTAGAGCCTCGACAGCGGCGGTTGAGGATCGGCTATCGGACGTTCCTCAGCCGGTCGGAAAGCCGGTGACGTAGCGGCGCTGCCAGGGGGTCTCGACGGATCGCCGGTCGTAGTGCTTCCGCACGTAGGCGACGGCATCCGGAGCGGGCAGGCCGTCCAGCACCGCCAAGCAGGCAAGGGCCGTACCGGTCCTGCTCCGGCCTGCACCGTCCCGCGTTCCCTGCCGCCTCCTTGCGATGGAGGATGGCTGCATGCCCAAGAAGTTCGACCCGGAGGTCAAGGCCCGGGCGGTGCGGATGGTGCGGGACCACTTGTCGACCTACGGCTCGGTGACCGCGACCGCCGAGGTGGTCGGGTCGCAGCTGGGGATCAGCGAGAACACGCTGCGCCGCTGGGTGATCCAGGCTGACGTCGACGACGGCCGGCGCGAGGGCGTGCCGAGCGAGGTACAAGCCGAGCTCGCGCGGTTGCAGGCGGAGAACAAGCGGCTGCGCGAGACCAACGAGATTCTGCGTCGAGCGTCAATTTTCTTCGCGGGGAACTCGACCCCCGCGCCCGCTGATCTGCGCGTTCATCGACGCGCTGGTCAGCGACGGCTTCGCCGTCGAGTCGGTCTGCGCCGTCCTCACCGC
>JALYNA010000003.1 GCA_030773455.1 Actinomycetota bacterium | reverse complement strand
GGGCAGCCTCGAGAACGGAGCACGATGCCGGTCCAGCGATACGCGGTGGTCGGAGGCGGGATCATCGGCACGGCGGTGGCCCGGCGGCTGCTCGCCCAGCAGCCCGATGCGGTGGTGACCGTCCTGGAGAAGGAGGACCGGCTCGCCGCCCACCAGACCGGCCGCAACAGCGGCGTGGTCCACGCCGGCCTCTACTACGAGCCCGGCTCGCTGAAGGCCACGCTGTGCCGGCGCGGCGTGTCTCTGCTGCGGGAGTTCTGCGCCGAGCACGGGCTGCCCTACGAGGAGATCGGCAAGGTCCTCGTCGCGCTCGACGCCGCCGAGGAGAAGCGGCTGGCCGCCATCGCCGAGCGGGCCCGCGCCAACGGCGTCCCCGGCGTCCGGGTCATCGACCGGGCCGAGCTGCACGAGCTGGAGCCGCACGTCGCCGGCATCGCCGCGCTGCACTCCCCGACCACCGCGATCGTCGACTACGTCGCGGTCACCGAGCAGCTGGCCGCCGACGCCCGCGCGGCCGGCGCGACCATCCGGACCGGGTTCGAGGTGGCCGGGCTGCGGTCCACCGGGGGCGAGGTCGTCACCAGCGCCTCCGGCGAGGAGGTCGTCGTCGACCGGGTGGTGCTCTGCGCCGGCCTGCACGTCGACCGGCTGGCCCGGCTGGCGGGGGACGACGACGCCCCGCGGATCGTGCCGTTCCGCGGCGAGTACTACGCGCTCACCCCCGACAAGCGGGCGCTGGTCAACGGCCTGGTCTATCCGGTGCCCGACCCGCGGTACCCGTTCCTCGGGGTGCACCTGACCCCGCGGGTGGACGGCGAGGTGCTGGTCGGCCCCAACGCCGTCCTGGCCCTGGCCCGGGAGGGCTACCGGTGGCGGGACGTCTCCCCCGCCGAGCTGGCCGCGATCGCCCGGTTTCCCGGGTTCCGGCGGTTCGCCAGGCAGCACTGGCGGACCGGCCTGGCGGAGATGCGGGGGTCGCTGTCCAAGCGGGCCTACACCGCCGCGGCCCGCCGCTACGTGCCCGAGCTGACCGTCGAGGACATGGTGCCGGCGACCGCCGGGATCCGGGCGCAGGCGCTGGAGTCCGACGGCAGCCTGGTCGACGACTTCCGCGTCACCCGGCGCGGCGCGGTGGTGGCCGTCCGCAACGCGCCCTCCCCCGCGGCGACGTCGTCCCTGGCGATCGCCGAGCACCTCGTCGACGTCCTGCTGGCCGAGGAGGGCGCCGTCTCGTGAGCCGGGCAATTCGGAGCACCGCTGCATGAGCGCCCGCCGGGAGCCGCGCCCCGCGGGCACGGCCCGCGCGGCGACCGCGGCGGTCACCATCACCACCGCGGGCGTGCTCCCGGCCTACCTCGTCGGCGTGCTGTGGGTGCAGGTGAGCGCCGATCTCGGCGTCGGCCCCTCGCTGCTCGGCCTGCTGGTCGCGACGTTCTTCGCCACCTCGGCGGTGTCCGCACTCTTCGCCGGCGCGCTGGTGCGCCGGCTCGGCACCGTCCCGGTGGTGCGGATCTCCGGGCTCACCGCCGCGCTCGCGATGCTCGTCGTCGCGCTCGCCGCCCACGACACCGCCGTCCTGGTCGCCGCGCTCGTGGGAGCCGGGTGGGGCAACGGCGTCGGACAGCCGGCCAGCAACGACCTCATCGCCCGCTCGGTGTCGGCCGACCGGCAGGGCCTGGCCTACGGGCTGAAACAGGCGGCGATCCCGCTGTCGACGCTGCTCGCGGGCGTGGCGATCCCGCTGGTCGCCATCCCCCTGGGCTGGCGGGCCGCGTTCGGCCTGGGCGCCGCCCTGGCCCTGCTGATCGCGCTCTCGGTGCCCGGCGCCCGGCGGCTGGGGTCGGCCGGGTCCTCGTCGGCGCCGTCGGAGGCGGCCGGGCCGTTCCGCCGGGCACCGCTGTACGTGCTCGCCGCCGGGCTGGCGCTGGGCGCGGCCACCGGTAACGCCCTCGGCTCGTTCTTCGTCAGCACCGCGGTCGCCGGCGGCATCGCCCCCGCAACGGCCGGCGTGCTGGCCGCGGTGGCCAGCGGCCTGGGCGCCCTCACGCGCGTGGCGGTCGGCTGGCTGGCCGACCGGATACGCACCCGCTGGCTGCTCGTCGTCGCCGTGCAGATGTCGGTCGGCGGGCTGTCCTACGCGCTGCTGGGCACCGGCGTCGAGGCGCTGATCGCCGTCGGTGCGGTGGTCGGGTACTGCACCGGCTGGGCGTGGGCAGGGCTGTCGACCTACGCGGTCACCCGCATGCACCACGGCATGGCCGCCCAGGCGACGTCGATCACCCAGGGCGGCATGGGCATGGGCGCGGCCCTCGGGCCGCTGGCCTTCGGCGCGGTCGTCTCCGTCAGCTCCTACGCCGTCGCCTGGACCGCGACCGCCGCCCTCGCCGTCCTCGGCGGGCTGGTGATCGTGCTCGGCCGGCAGCTGCTGCTGCGCGACCGCCCCGCGCTGGTGGCCGCGCACCGCCGGCGCCGGACCGCCACCGGGGCCTGACCGCGATCCCGAGCCCCGGCAGGCATAGGAAGCTATGCATACGTTCTCCGCGCCGAGACGTATGCATAGCTTCCTATGCCTGACCCCCAGGGTGGGTCAGGCGGGCAGGGCGCGGAGCACCTCCAGCGCCTCGGCCAGGGTCGCCGGCACCTCCCCCGGCTGCCGTCCTCCCCGCTCCAGCCCGCGGACGGTGCGCTCCTCGCGGG
>JALYNA010000002.1 GCA_030773455.1 Actinomycetota bacterium | reverse complement strand
GCCTCTACAGCCCCTCGGTCGATCCCTCCGGGATGGGTGCGCACATGCTGGACCTGGCCACGGAGTTCCGGTCGCGGGCCGACGTGTCCGTGCTGTGCTGGGGAACGGCGAGCGGACACCGGGTCCTTGACCGCGCCGTCGCCCTGGGCGTGGCTACCTGCGCCCTGCCCCACCCGCGCGACCCCGCCTTCGGGCAGGCCATCGTGGACTTCCTCAGAGTCCACCCGGCGGACGTCTTCCACATCCACGTGGGCAGCGGCCGGGAGAACTTCGACGGCGCCCGAGCCGCGCGACGAGCCGACGTGCCGGCCATCGTGCAGACCCAGCACCAGCCGTGGCTGCTGAACCCGCGGAAACGGGCCTCGTTCTTTCGCGCCATCGCGCCGGTGGACCGGCTCATCGCCGTCTCCGAGGGGGTGCGGTTCACCCACCAGCGCATCGGCGTGCCCGCCCAGCGGCTGGTCACCGTGCCCAATGGCATCGTCCCCCGGGGACCGGGCCCGGGGCGGGCGGCCGCGCGAGCCACGCTGGGCCTGCATCCCGATCACCTGGTGGTCATGACTGTGGGCCGGCTGATGGTGCAGAAGGGCCAGCGCTACCTGGTGGCGGCGATGCCGGCGCTCGCGGAGCGGTTCCCGCACCTGGCGGTGGTCATCGTCGGCGGCGGCTACCTGGCCGGGGACCTGGCCCGCCAGGCGGCCAAGCTGGGGGTAGCCGGGTTCCTCCACCTGCCCGGCCATCGAACCGACGCCCGCATGCTCCTGGACGCCGCGGACGTGTTCGTGCTGCCCTCCCGCCAGGAGGGAATGCCCCTGGCCGCGATCGAGGCGATGGACGCCGGCCTACCCGTGGTCGCCACCGACGTCATCGGAACGGCGGAGGTCGTGGCGCACGGAACGACCGGGACGCTCGTCCCACCGCAGGACCCGCCCGCCCTCACCGAGGCACTCGCCGAGCTGCTCGCCGACCCGGACCTGCGGCACCGCTACGCCCGCACCGGCCGGCACCGCTACGTCGAGTACTTCACAGCCCGGCGGATGGCCCAGGACACCCTGCGGGTCTACGAGGACGTCCTGGCGGAGGCCGGCGCGCCGGTCGGCGGGGCCCGCCATCGTGCCGGGGCGCTGGGTGAGCTGCCCGATGCAGACACGGACCACATCCGGAAGCCCGTCGACCGCCGGCTCCTGAGCCCAACAGCGCCGTCCGGACGGTGGGGTCGAGAGCGGCCAGGAGTGCCAGTGGCGGGGTCGGCGGCTACAGCGGCAGCCGTTGTTCTTCGCCGGTGAGCCACTCCAGGACCACGATGCTCGCGTCGTCCTGGAGCTGGTCGGCCTGGTGGTTGAGCACGCGGCGCATCAGCCGCCGGACGGTCTCCGGCGCCGGGTCGCCGGCGGCGGTGGCGGCGCTGATGAAGTCGGCCAGCCGCTGCTCGCCGAAGAACTCCCCAACCGGGGAGCGGGCCTCGGTGATGCCGTCGGTGTAGAGCAGCAGCCGGTCGCCGGGCTCCAGGCGAGTCTCGGAGCAGACCGGCTTGGCCTCCTGCAGGCCCAGCGGCCGGGCCGGCGCATGGGGCGGCAGCGGCACCAGCGAGGTGCCGCGCAGGATGAGCGGGGCCGGATGTCCGGCGTTGATCCACCGCAGCCGCCCGGTGTCGATGTCGAGCCGGGCGAGCACGGCGGTGGCGAACTGGCTGCCGGGGAACTGCCCGACGATCGCGGCGTTGACCGCGACGGCGATGTCGGGCAGGTCCAGGGAGTCGCGGCGGGCGTGCCGGTAGGCGCTGATCGCGACGCTGGCCAGCACCGCGGCCGGCAGCCCGTGCCCGATCGAGTCGAGGACCAGCAGGTCGGCGGTGTCACCGTTGACCGCGTAGTCGAAGGAGTCCCCGCCGATGTCGTAGGCCGGCTCCAGCCCACCGGTGATGACCAGCCGGTCGGTGCCGAAGGTCAGCGGCGGCAGCAGCTCCCACTGCATCTCGGCGGCCAGCGAGAGGGTCCTGCGGCGGCGCAGCCGGGAGAAGACGTCGCTGTAGGCGTCCCTGACCACGATCAGCACGGCGACGAGCGTGACGAACGCGCGGAGAGCCTCCTGCTGCTCATCGGTGGGCTCCTCGGGGAAGACGAGCTCGGCGACGCCGAGCCGCTCCACCCCGTCCAGCAACGGCACCCACAGCCGGTGCACGCCTTCTCCGGCGCTGCTGCTGAGCACCTCGACCCGGCGGAACGCCAGCCCGGCCATCGTCCCCTCGATGGGCAGCTCCTGACGCTCCGGAACGCCCGCACCGGACAGGGGCAGCAGGGTGACCTGCTCGTAGTCGGCCAGATACAGCACCGTCTCAATCGCGCCCAGCGCCCGGGCCTGCGCAGCCACGGTGCTGGCCAGATCGACCGGGAAGAGCAGATGAGCGGCTCGCAGCAGCGAGCTCAAGGGATCGGTCACCGGAGCTCACCCTGTTCCCTCGGTCAACGCGCCGTCCGCAGAGTAGCCGTGTGATCAGGACGACATCGCACCGCGACCGGCGCCCGTGCGACGTCGGGTCGCCGGTGCCCCTACTCCTGGCGGACCTGCACGGACCCGACGATGCCGGTGGCGATGTCGCGCAGCTTGCGGTTGGAGCGCATGGACGCCTCGCGCAGGATCTCGAAGGCACGGTCGGCGTCGAGGCCGCGCTGGGCCATCAGGACCCCCTTCGCCTGCTCGATGACCGCCCGGGACTGCATGGCCAGGCGCAGGTTGGCCGCCTCCTCGCCGAGACGGGCGTGCGCGTGCACGTTGGCGACGGCGACCGCGACCGTCTCGGCCACGGTCATGGCCGCATCCAGCGCCGGCGGGCTGGCGAAGGCCCCCGGCTCGGTCGAGTAGACGTTCAGAGCGCCGATGACCGCTCCCTGGAAGGGCAGCGGGATCGACAGCGAACTGCGCACCTCGTGCTCGAGCACCTCGGCGGCGTAGTCGGGCCAGCGCTGCTCGCTGCGCATGTCGTCGATCCGCAGCACCACCCCGCCCGGCCGGCGTCCATGCAAGGGCCGTAGCCCCGTTCGTACTGCAGCTCCTCCGCCCGCAGCGCCATCTCACCCGAGTAGGCAGCGGTGAAGGCCTCCTCGCCCCGGAGCAGGGTGATCGAGACCGCCTCCGCGCCGGAGATGCCACGGTGGGCGGCCTGGACAATCTCGGTGAGGACATCGCCCACCGGCCGGTCGACCAGGGTGATCTGGGACAGGTCGCGCAGCAGGTCCTCCATCCTCCATCCTGTCAGCACCTTCCCTGGGGGAGGCCGGCGCCGACGACACGGGTGTCCCTGATGCCGCCTTCAGACATCCCACGGTCGTAAGCGTCAAGCGGCGGCTTGATCGAGCTCGGTGTGCCAGGCGGTGGCTTCGTCGTAGTGGGTGTGGTGGCGCAGGCAGCCGTGCAGGATGCCGACCAGCCGGTTGGCCAGGGCGCGCAGGGCCTGGTGATGGGTGGCGCCGCGGCCGCGTTGGGCGTCGTAGTAGGCCCGCGCTCCCGGCGAGGCGCTGAGCGCGGCTGGCCGGGTGGGCTGGACCATGTGGAGCTGCTGCGAGAGACGGTGCAGGTGCGGCGGATTCAGCGATGACGTTGCACCACTGCGTTACGCCGCCCGGGGGGTTGTACGGCAAAGGCTGGCGGGGCGGGTCCAGCGGGCGCCCCTGCCGTCCTGCTTGTCGCGCCGCTTCGGTCGTGCCAGCCTTTGTAGCCGCGACGGTTGACACGCGGGACGACGATGAGGAAGAGCCTTCTCGCATGGGCAGGCGTTGCCGCACCCGTCGTGTGGCTGGGCGGTGCGCTCGTCATAAGCCATGCCCAGCGAGGGTTCATGGACCGGCTCGGGTGGGACGTCTGGCCGAGCGGCCTCGCGCTCGGGCCGTACGGGTGGGGTCAGATACTGGTCTTCCTCGTCTTCGCGGTGCTGTACATCGCCTTCGCGACCTACGCCGTCAGCTGTGCAACGTGGAGCGGCCTCGCCCGATGGGGTTCGCGGGTCGTCCTGCTAGGGGCCGTCATCACGCCACTGCTCGCCTTCAGGACGGACCCGCCGAACAGCGACGTGACCTGGCACGGCGCCCTCCACGCCGTCGGCTACGTGGCTCTGGTGTCAAGCATGTTGGTCGCCTTCATCGCTCTCTATCCAGGACTCATCCGCAGAGCGAAGGGCCGGTGGCGGTGGGCGCCACTTCCGCTGGCATTGATTCCCTTCGCGTGGCTGGCTCCGAACGCAGAGGTCACCGGCAACTACTTGTTCTTCGCAGTGCCCTTCACTGTTTTCGCGGCCCTTGCGCTTGTGTTGCGAGAGGGCACGAGGGCACAAGAAACGTCGGCAGCTGTTGGCTCGGGGTCAGGTGGTCAGCGCACCGGTCATCGCCGTCTTCGCGATGTGCATCGGCAGACGCCTGCTACGCACATGGGGAAACCGAAGCAGTAGGCGAGGCTCAAGCGTGGGGGTTTGGGCCGGTATGTCACACGGGCGCCGCCGGAGCGCGTCGGCGTCCTGCGCTAAGCCTGGTCGACCTCTGGTGACGCCGGCCAGCGGGTGCTGTCCCGCAAGGACCCCCGGGTGTCCCCACTGGTTGCCGCCGCCCTGGCCCTGCACGGGCTGACCCTGCCGCCACGCAACACCGGCGCCTGGTTTGTGGGGGTCTGACCTACCAGCGCGGCGCGGATGGCGCTGGACGCCTTACGTCTCTGGTGTCGGCCCAGCACGACAGCATCATGTCCTGCGGCACACCAATAACGGCTCCCCCACGAAGCCCCGAGCGACGTGCCGCCTGCTCCACAGATCTGCCGATACGGAGGTCATGCAGCCTGATCAGCAGGTCCCGACGCAGTGGCAGCAGCCCCCGACCCCTCAGCCGGTGATGTGGCTCCCCCAGCCACCGACGCACCGGCTATCGAACGGCGCGGTCGCCGTCCTGGGTCTCCTGGTGCTCCTCACCCTGGTGAACCTGGGCATGACCTTCTACGT
>JALYNA010000001.1 GCA_030773455.1 Actinomycetota bacterium | reverse complement strand
GAGCCCATCTGGCGGGCGCTGATGACGCCGCGCCGGCGCGAGTTGCGCCGGGCGACCTCGAGCGTCCGGGGGCCGGAGAAGGCGCCGAGCGGGGCCCGGTTGGAGAAGTCGAGCAGGGTCACCGCGTAGCCGGCGGCGTGCACCCGGTCGTCGCCGGTCGCGGCGAGGTGGTTCAGCGCCGTCGTCATCACCTGGCCGCCGGCGCACAGGCCCAGGGTGGTGACGTCGTCGGAACCGGTGACCTCCCGCGCGACGTCGACGGCCGTGACCACTCCGCCGGCGTAGGTGTCCAGGTTCCACTCGGCCTGCTCCGGCGTCGGGTTGCGCCAACTGATCATGAACACCTGCAGGCCCCGGCTGACCGCGTACTCGACCAGGCTCCGTCCCGGCCGCAGGTCCAGGAAGTAGAAGCGCCCGATGGGCGGCGGCACGATTACCAGGGGCCGCGCCCGGACGCGCGGTGTCGACGGCGCGTACTGGATGACCTCGATGACCTCGTCCCGGTGCACGACGGCGCCGGGGGTGATGCCGAGGTCCACGCCCACGGTGAACGCGCTGCGGTCGACCTGGGTGGGCATCCCGCCGTTGCGAACGAGGTCGGACAGCATGTTCCCGAGCCCGCGGACGACGCTGGCGCCGGCGGTGTCGAACGCCCGCTTGAGAGCGGCCGGGTTGCCGAGCAGGGTGTTGGTCGGCGCCATGGCGGCGGTGACCGCGTTGAGGACGAAGCGCACCTGCTCGACCTCGCGCCAGTCGGCGCCGCCGGCCTCGAAGTCGCCGACCAGGCGGTCCAGTGCCGCCGCCGCCGCCAGGTAGGACTGGGCCAGCCGGCGGTACCCGGGGTGCGACGACCACGCCGGGTCGGCGAAGCGCTTGTCCTTCGGCGAGGGTGCGATCTCGTCGGTGCCCCGGAGGATCCGTAGGGTGTCCCGCCCGAGCCGGACGGCCTCCCGCGCCACCGGCCCGGGCTGGGTGAAGGTGGCGACCAGGCCCCGGGCCATGCCGCGCGGGGAGGGGATCCCGACGGGTTCGGCACCCTCGACCGCCGCGAGGCCCTCGGCCTCGTCCCGCGCTGCCGGTTGCTCCGGGGCCCGCTCCCGGTCGTCCCGCGTCTCCGGCGCTGCCGTGGTCATCACCATGGGTCCTCCTGTGAGCTGGGTCACACAGGGGACGACGGTAACCCGTTCTCCCGCCTGCGAGCACCCCCCGCCGTCCCCGCGGCGGGCGCACTTGGGGCCCCCGGGCCCGGTGACGTGTCCGGGCAGGGCGTCGGCCAGCAGGGCAGCCCCGGGTGGGGGGCGCCCACGGCGCCGCCGGTGACCTCCCGGCGCCGGAGTCCAGCCGGGCCCGACACGCGCCTCACCGGCGAGGGCCGGAACGCGCGGGCGCCGGCGACCCGGCGTGCCGTCAGGGGCGGATCCGGACGGGCCCCGGACCGGTCAGCCGAGCTCGGTGGTGATCTCGATGGCCTCCGCCAGGCTCCGTGCCACCGGGCATGCGTCGGCGTGCACGGCGAGCACCCGCTGGACCTTCTCGGCGTCCTGGTCGGGGACCTCCAGGCCGGTGTAGGTCACCGCGATCCGCTTGACGACGAGGACCTTCCCCTCGAGCTCGACCTCTCCGCGCGCGTGCCCCACCAGACCGGTGGGGTCGATCCGCCGGGCCGCCAGGGCCCCGGCGAACGTCCCGGTCAGCTAACCGAGGGCGGCGCCGACCAGGTGGTCGATCGTGCTGGCGTGGCTGGGGGCCGTACCCGGCTGCATCCCGTAGTGCTCGGCGATGGCGCCGTGCATGCCGTAGATCGTCGGCTCCTCCTCGCCGGGCAGGTGTGCCGCGCGCAGCGGCCCGCCCAGGCGCTCGACGCGCACCTCCGACACGTAGGCGATGTCAGCCACCGGCTCCTCCTGCTCTCCTGGGTCGTGGGAACGAGGGTGGCCTACCCGCGGGCGCCGGTGGGGACACGCCGGCTCGTCAGCACCGGCCCGCGGGGGCTAGGGTTCGCGTCCGTGCAGCTGCCCGACGGCCTGGTCGCCGTCGTCAAGCGGGACTGCCCGACGTGCGTGCTGGTGGAGCCGGTGCTCCGGCAGCTGGGCGCCACGGTGTGGTGCCAGGACGACCCCTCCTGGTTCGACGGCGACGACACCAGCCTGGAGGTGTCCTACCGCCTGGGCATCGAGACGGTCCCGACCCTGCTGCGGATCGAGCACGGGGCGGAGACGGCGCGGGTGGTGGGGTGGAGTCGCGAGCAGTGGGCGGCGCTGACCGGCGCCGACGGGCTGGGGGAGGGGCTGCCCGAGCACCGGCCGGGGTGCGGCTCGCTGTCGGTGGACCCGTTCCGGGTCGACGCACTCGAGGCCCGGTACGGCGGCACGGGTCTGGCCAGCCGGCGGGTCGAGCTGGCCGACCTGGAGGACGAGCACGAGGCGCTGTTCGACCGGGGCTGGACCGACGGGCTGCCCGTCGTGCCGCCCACCCCGGAGCGGGTCCTCCGCATGCTGCGCGGCACGACCCGCGACCCCGAGGACGTGGTCGCCGTCGTCCCGCCGGACCTCGTGGCGTGCACCGTGGAGAAGGTGGCGGTCAACGCGGTGATGGCCGGCTGCCTGCCCGAGCACCTGCCGGTCGTCCTGGCGGCCCTGGAGGCGGCCTGCGCGGAGGAGTTCGCGCTGCACGGCCTGCTGGCCACCACCTACTTCGCATCGCCGGTGGTGGTCGTGAACGGGCCGGTCGCGGCCCGGATCGGCATGAACAGCGGCGGAAACGCCCTGGGCCAGGGCAACCGCGCGAACGCCACGATCGGGCGAGCGCTGCAGCTGGTGGTGCGCAACGTCGGCGGCGGCCGTCCCGGCGAGGTCGACCGGGCCACCCTCGGCAACCCCGGCAAGTACACCTTCTGCTTCGCCGAGCGCGAGCACGACAGCCCGTTCGCGCCCCTGGCGGCCGACCGCGGGGTGCCGGGGGACGCCGTGACCGTCTTCGCCGGCTCCGGGGTCCAGCCCGTCGTCGACCAGCTCAGCCGGGACCCGGAGTCGCTGGCCCGCACGTTCGCGGCCTGTCTGCGGGTGAACGCGCACCCGAAGCTGCCGGTGGCCTTCGACGCGATGCTCGTCGTGTCCCCGGAGCACGGCCGGGTCCTCCGCGAGGCCGGCTGGGGCCGCGCCCGGCTGCTCGCCGAGCTGGAGGGACTGCTCACCCTGCCGATCGGCGAGCTGGTCCGCGGTGCCGGCGGGATGGCCGAGGGCGTGCCCGCGGGTTCCGTGGTCGACGAGCTGCCCAAGTTCCGCCCGGGCGGCCTGCTCGTGGTGCACGCCGGCGGGGATGCCGGCCTGTTCAGCGCGATCGTCGGCGGCTGGGTGGCCGGCGAGTCCGGCAGTGCCCCGGTGACCAGAGAGGTGCGCGCATGAGGACCGTCCTGGACCCGACCGGGGAACGGCGGGCCTCCGCCCGCGAGCTGCTGCCCCGGCCGGCGACGCTCCGGGGCCGCACCGTCGGCCTGCTCGACATCAGCAAGGCCCGCGGCGACGTCGTCCTGGACCGGCTCGAGGAACTGCTCCGCGCGGACGGCGCGACGGTGCTCCGCTACCGCAAGCCGACGTTCGCCCGGCCCGCACCGGTCGACCTGCGGCACGAGATCACCGAGCAGTGCGAGGTGGTGATCGAGGCGCTGGCCGACTAGGGCTCGTGCACGTCGTGCAGTGTGCACGACATCGCCGATCTCGAGCGCCGCGGCGTGGTCGGGGTCTTCCTCGCCAGCGAGGCTTTCGCCGAGGCCGCCCGGCTCCAGGGGGCCGCGCTGGGCTTCCCCGCGCCGTGCGTGCTGGTGCCGCACCCGGTGCAGGACCGCACGGACGCCGAGCTGCTCGCGGCCGCGGATGCGGCCTACCCGGCGGTGGTGGCCGCGGTGACCACCACCGCCGGGTAGCGCCCGGCGCGGCGTCGCCGCCGCCGGGTCGGTCGTTCGCGACGTGCTGCCTCAGGCGATCCGGCGCACCCGGTTGACCGACAGCCCGCTGTCGTCCAGCAGGTCGGGGATCCTCGCGGCGAAGTCCCTGAGGTGCGGCGCCGTGAGGTGGGCGTCCAGGTCCTCGCCGGACTCCCAGTTCTCGTAGAAGAAGAACAGGTCGGGGTCCTCGAGGCTCTGGTGCAGGTCGTAGTTGACGTAGCCCTTCTCCTGGCTGGTCGGCTCGATCAGCGCCTCCAGGGCCTGCCGGAGCTCGTCGCGCTTCCCCGCCGCGGCGCGCATGTACGCGATGACGGTGAGCAGGTCGCGGCGGTCGTCGGTCGGGGTGGGCACGCGGATACCTCCATGCGGACGGGGGCCGGGAGCTGCCCGGCCAGGTGGAGCCCTGACGCTACGGACGCCGACCCGACGCGGGAAGCCGGGAGTCACCGGACCCGGTCCGGGACGGGGACGGCGGGCCGGTGCGGGCGCCGCTAGATTGCGGCCATGACCGATGCGGGGACCGCCGGGGACGACGTCCCCGACCGCCGGGAGGTGGCCCGACGGATGGCGGAGGCGGCCACCGCGTGGCTGGAGAGCCTGGACCCGGAGCAGCGTCAGGTCGCCGCCGGGGCCGCCCCTGGGGACGACGCCTCCGACGCCGAGCGCCGGCGCTGGTTCTACACGCCCACCGACCACGGCGGCCTTCCGTTCCACCAGCAGCGCCCGGCCCAGCAGCGGGCGGCGAAGCGGCTGGTCGCCTGCGGGCTCTCGACGCCGGCGTACGTCACGGTGGCGACCATCATCGGCCTGGAGAACGTCCTCGACCAGGTCGAGGGCTTCGTCACGCTGTTCGACCGGGAACGTGGACGTGACCCGGGCCTGTACTACCTGCGGGTCTTCGGCCGGCCGGGCGGGAGCGGGCCGTGGGGGTGGCGGTTCGGCGGGCACCACGTGTCCCTGAACAACCTGGTCGTCGACGGCGAGGTGGTGGCGACGACGCCGTGCTTCCTCGGCGCGGACCCGGCGACCTCGCCGCTGCTCGGCGGGGCGGTGAACCGGCCGCTGGCCCGGGTGGAGGACGTCGCGCGCGACCTCGTGCGATCGCTGCGACCCGAGCTCGCCGCCCGTGCCGTGCTGCTGGACCGTGCCCCGTCGGACCTGGTCACCGCCAACCGCACGGTGGTGTCCCCGGGCGACCGGGTGATCCCGCTGGCCGCGATCTGGCGGAACGAGCGGTTCCCCGACCCCGTGCAGCAGGCGAAGCTGCAGGACCTCAGCGACGCGATCGACGAGGCGGCCGGCTACGGCGAGCCGGACCACGCGGCCGTCGAGTACACCGCCGAGCCACGGGGCGTGCCCGCGGCCGAGCTGGACGCCGGACAGCGGGAGATGCTGCGGGTGCTGCTCGGCACCTACCTGGACCGTGTTCCCGCCGGTCTGTCGCCGCTGCGCCGCTACGACGACGACGCCGCGCTCGACGCCGTCCACCTCGCCTGGGCGGGGCCGACCGAGCCCGGCGCTCCGCACTACTACCGGCTGCAGGGCCCGCGGCTGCTCATCGAGTGGGACAACACGCAGCGCGGTGCCAACCACGCCCACTCGGTGTGGCGCGACCCCGCCGCCGACTTCGGCCTCGACGTCCTCGCCCGGCACCGCGCGGCCCACCACGGCTGAGGGTCCAGGCGCGGCCGCCGGTCAGCGCGGGGCGTCGGCTCCCGGCGGCGTGCGGGAGTACCACTCGCGCAGCCGGGCGAACCCCTCGTCCAGGCTCACCCGCGGGCGCCACCGGAGCGCGGTCCGCGTCCGCCGCTGGTCGAACCAGTGGGCGGTGGCCAGCTGCTCGGCCAGGAAGCGGGTGAGCGGGGGGACCTGCCGCCGGCCGGTCAGCGCCCAGACGCCCTCGACGGCGGCCCCGACCGCGTAGGCGGCGCCGAAGGGCACCCGACGGCGCGGTGCCGGGACCCCGCCGGCCCGGCACAGCCGGCCGATGACCTCCGCGACCGGGCGCGGCTGCCCGTTGGAGACGACCAGGGCCTCGCCGTGCACCGGTCCGCACGCGTCGACGGCGGCGACCAGGGCCGCGGCGGCGTTGTCGACGTAGGTCGTGTCGATGAGCGCCGCGCCCGAGCCGATCACCGGCAGCCGCCCGGCCCGCGCCCGGGCGACGACGCGCTCGACGAGCTGGGTGTCGCCGGGGCCCCACACCAGGTGCGGGCGGACCGCCAGCACCGCGAGGGACGCGGAGTCCGCGGCCAGGGCGGCCACCTCGGCCAGGGCCTTGGAGCGGGCGTAGCGCCCCCGGGCGCGCCGGGGGTCGGCCGGCCCGGCGCCGGCCCCGGTGAGCGCCGTCCCGCCATGCACCACCGACGGGGACGAGACGTGCACCAGCCGGCCGACGTCCGCGGCCCGGCAGGCGCCGACGACGGCGCGGGTGCCCTCGACGTTGGCGGAGAGGTACTCGGCCCACGGGCCGGTCACGTCCACCTTCGCGGCCAGGTGCAGCACGGCGTCCTGGCCCCGCACGGCACGGCCGACGGCGGCCGGGTCGGCGACGTCCCCCAGCACCTCCCGGCACGGCAGGCCGGAGGGCCGGCGCTGCAGCACCGTCACCTCGTCGCCGCGCTCGAGCAGCGCGGTGGCCGTCGCCCGCCCGAGCATCCCGCTCGTGCCGGTGACGAGGACCCTCACGACCCGCGGGAGGACCGCGCGCCGGCCAGCAGCCGCGCGGCGCGGCGGGCGACCTCGACGCGGTCCACCTTCGACTGGTGCCGGATGTCCACCGGCAGCGCGGAGGCGGTCAGCACCGCGGCGACGTCGACGCCGGCGACGGCCCGGACCGCGTCGGCCACATCCGGGCCGGCCAGCTCCAGGCGGTGCCGACGGCGACCGGACGCACTGCCGGACGGCACGACGACGACCACGACGACCTGCGCCCCGGCCGGTCCGATCCCGACGACGGCGGCGGCCGACACGCCGTCGAGCCGCTCCACCCGCTGCTCGATCCCGACGGGGGTCACCGCGCCGGAGGCCGTGGCGACCACGTGCTGCAGACGCCCCTCGATCCACAGCCGGCCGTCGGCGTCCAGGTGCCCGACGTCCCCGGTGC
Source organism: Actinomycetota bacterium (assembly GCA_030773455.1). GTDB lineage: Bacteria > Actinomycetota > Actinomycetes > Mycobacteriales > Geodermatophilaceae > Geodermatophilus. The sequence continues at coordinate 1,056 of JALYNA010000001.1, read as the reverse complement.
GGTGCCAGCCGGAGTCGCGGGACGTCGCCCGCTCCAAGGCCCACAGCGCGTCGTACCGGTCCTTGACGTGCGCGCCCCGCACGCACACCTCGCCCGCGACGCCGGGACGGTCGGTGAGCGGGCCGTCGGCCCGCCCCTCCGGGGACAGCGGGCTGATCCGCACGGCGACGCCGGGCAGCGGCGCGCCCACGCAGACCCCCTCACCCTCGCCCGCGGCCTCGATGCCGGCCAGGGAGACGTCGGTGACCGGCAGGACCTCGGTCATCCCGTAGGGCGTGTGCGCGTCGGCGACGGGCAGGACCGCCCGCAGCGAGCGCAGCAGTGACGCCGGGACGGGCGCGCCGGCGGACACGATCAGCCGGACCCGCGTCAGAGCCTGCCGCTGGCCCGACGACAGGTCCGGTGCCGTGGCCACCACGCGCCGCAGCGCGGCGGGGGAGGCGAAGACCACGGTCCCCTCGACGGCGGCCGCGGCGTCGGCCAGGGTGGCCGCGGTCAGCGACCCGGGCGCGGTCACGTCGACGTCCGGCACCGCCGACCCGATGCCCAGGGCCGGCCCGAGGAGCGCGAACGGCGCGAAGGCCGCCACCAGCCGGTCTGCGGGCGTGAGTCCGTAGGCCGAGCGCACGAGGTCCAGCTGCGCGGCGGCCTGGCGGTGGGTGTAGACGACGCCCTTGGCCGGCCCGGTGGCACCGGAGGTGAAGAGCACGGCGCAGTCGGCGTCCACCGGGCACTCGTTGGGCACCGGCGCCGAGCGGCCGAGGGTCTCCAGCTCGTCCAGCGTGTGCGCCGCACCCAGCGCGCGCAGCCCGGCCCGGCCGGTCCGGCCGGCCGCGATGCGGGAGCCGGGCAGGCCCATCAGCCGCGCCGCAGCCAGTCCGGCCCGGCTGCCGATGACGGTGTCGACCGCAGCGCTGCGCAGCGCCCGGCGCATCCCGGCGAACCCGAGACCCTTGTCGGCGACGACGACGACGGCACCGGCGCGCCACACGGCGTACACCGCCGCGGTGAGGTCACCCGAGGGCTCCACGAGGAGCGCGACGCGCTGCCCCGGGC